>NZ_JBIXLN010000013.1:0-106951 GCF_045798555.1 Paeniglutamicibacter sp. MACA_103
CGGTGATCGAATCTGATCGGGCTCGACACCGTGCGCCACCGCGTCACGGCAGACACAGACGACCGAGGGAAATCATGAAGAAATGTGCAACGGCGGCTTTCGCCACCGTGACCTTGGCGGCCGCCATGGCCGTGGGGGCAATCGCCCCGGCCACGGCGGCAGTCGACGAAACGACATCCATCGAGACGATCCAGGGCACGGGTGCCGCGAGCGGGATGGTCGGGGAGCAGGTCACCGTCCGCGCGGTGGTCACCGGCGCCTACGCCGAGGGCGGCATCCGCGGCTTCTACGTCCAGAGCGCAGGCAGCGGCAGCGAGGTTTCCGCCGAGGGCAGCTCGGGCATCTTCGTCTACTCGCCCGGCGGGGTGGCCGAGGTGGCCGTGGGCGACCACGTCGAGGTTTCCGGGACGGTCGGCGAATACTTCGGGCTGACCCAGATCAGTGCCTCGGCTTCCGGCGTCACGGTGCTCACCGAGCCGGCCGATGCCGTCAAGCCGCTGGCCATCGACATTCCCTCCGCGGACAGCGAGCGCGAACGCTTCGAATCGATGTTGATCGATCCGCAGGGGGAGTGGACGGTCGCCGACAACTATTCGCTGAACCAGTTCGGTGAAATGACCCTCGCCGAGGGCACCAGCGAGATCCTGCCCGGCGAGCGCACCCTGCGCCAGGCCACCGATGCCTTTGCCCCGGGCAGCGCCCAGGCCCTGGCCCTGGAAGCCGAGAATAAACGCCGCGCCCTGGTGCTGGATGACGGCGCCACCCTGAACTTCCTGGGCTCGAGCTCCAACAAGTCCGTCCCGCTTCCGTATCTCTCGGCGGGCCACCATGTCAGCGTCGGTGCTCAGGCCACCTTCACCGGGCCGGTCATCATGGACTACCGCTACGACCTGTGGCGGATGCAGCCACAGGGGCAGGTCACCGGGGCAGAGGATGTCGACATCCCGGCATCCTTCGCCCAGACCACGGCCGAAGGGCCGGCAGAGGTCGGCGGTAACGTCAGCGTCGGCAGCTTCAACGTGCTGAACTACTTCACCACCACCGGAACCCAGCTGACCGGCTGCACCTACTACACCGACCGCGCGGGCCAGCCGGTCACCGTGCGCGGCGGCTGCGACGCACGCGGTGCCGCGAACGAGGAAAACCTGCAGCGCCAGCAGGCCAAGATCGTCTCGGCGCTGAACAAGTTCGACGCCGACGTGGTGGTGTTGGAGGAGATCGAAAACTCCGCCCACTTCGGGCTGGACCGCGACCACGCGCTCGGAACCCTGGTGGATGCGCTGAACCAGGCCGCAGGTGCGCCGCAGTGGAAGTACGTGCCAAGCCCCGTGGCGGTTCCGGCCGACGAGGACGTCATCCGCACCGCGATGATCTACAAGAACGACGCGGTCAAGCCCATCGACGAGTCGGTGATCCTGGACGACGCGGCATTCGACAACGCCCGCGAACCCCTGGCTCAGGCCTTCCAGCGTGTCGGCGGGAATGCCGAGACCCGCTTCCTGGTCGTGGCGAACCACTTCAAGTCCAAGGGGTCGGATCCGAAGGACGGCTCCGCGAACGCCGACAAGGGCGACGGCGCGGGGGCCTGGAACGCCGCGCGCGTTGAGCAGGCGAACGCGTTGGTGGAATTCGCGGAAGGACTGAAGAAGGCGCGCAACACCGACAAGGTGCTGTTGGCCGGGGACTTCAACGCCTACTCCGCCGAGGAACCGATCCAGGTTCTGGCCCAGGCCGGATACGTGGACCTCGGGGCGGCCGCGGATACCCGCAGCTACCTCTTTGGCGGCCGCACCGGCTCCCTGGACCACATCCTTGGTTCAAGCGAGGTGGCGCAGCAGGCCACCGGGCAAACCATATGGAACATCAACGCCACCGAGTCCGTGGCCTACGAGTACAGCCGCTACAACTACAACGTGGCGCAACTGTTCTCCCCGGACCAGTTCCGCTCGTCTGACCATGATCCGGTGCTCGTGGGGTTGCAGCTGGACAAGTAGCAGGAACCTGGAAGGAATCCGGTGGATCGAAATGATCCACCGGATTCCCTGCGCCCATGGTCCTTGACGTGCGGACCAGGGTGCGCTGATGGATATCCGTTGGCGGATATTCTCAACTCGCAGTAGTCAACGCCACCAGATAGGCACGCCCCTGGACGGGTCCTTGCAACGGATGGGGAGGGCTCGCCTGAACGCGGTACCTCCGGCGATACTGCCGTTGTCCATAGGGCTTTCTACCGCCGGAGCAGGCCCTTTACCTGTTCGCCGATGTACACACCCTCGCGATCCATCCAGTATCGGCGCAACACGCTGCCGCCCACGCAGGTGTCCATAGCTTGGATGCCTGGAAGCGCCCCTATGTCCCGGGTGATGAATTCTGCCAGTTCAGCAGGCCCCTTGAAGGCTCCGGCGAACACCACCGGCGCTTTACCTGTGACCATCGAGATCATTCGCGCGGAGTCGTGCGTGGCGAGCCGGTCCAGCACGGCCCCGATCGACTTGGGCTTGACCTGGAGCGAGATTACCGCAGTGACAGGAAAACCCACGGCGCTGGGTTCGACTTCGACGCGCGGTGATATAGCCCCCGTAGCCAGGAGCATCTGGATGGCGCGGTAGGTCGAGGAACTGCTGACGTCAAGAGTCCGGGACACTTCGGCCGCTGAAGCTCGGGCGTTGCGCCCGAGCTCGGACAATGTCCCGAATTCGACGTCCGTCAGCTCGTCCATGGAGCGTAGGGCCGGTTGGTTCACGGGAACGATGTGCGCAGCCAACGCTTCGGTCTGGGCCCCTGACAGTCGTCCCGTGCGCCAAGACTGGCCTACGCGGCGCGAGTCGAGAACCAGACGGGCCTCTACCGATTTGATACCGGGAAGTGACGGAATGCGGTTACTGAGCAAATCATTGATATCGGAACCATGCAACGGGAACAAGTCCGCATAGATGTCGCAGGATCCTGACGTGGTCATGACGAACTGGATCTCAGAGAAAGCCCTTAGCTGTTCAGCCACACGCGTTACCTGCCCTGGTAGGCAGCGCACCCAGAGCTGCTGTGGATTTCCGGACAGGATAAGGGGCCATGCGAACCGGCCGACCACCTTCACCAAGCGCTCATTTTGGAGCCGGTTGAGCCGGCGGGTAATGGTGCTGGTAGGGGTCCCCAGGATCTCACCAAGGATATTTGCAGGGACCCGTGGGGCGATTTGTAGGGCGGCGACAACGTCTAGGTCTGTTTGGTCCATTAGCGGGGTGTCTGCCTGCATCATCTTTACCTCACTTCGCAGTGCTTCGAGAGCAAACTTCCCACACACGTTGCGAAGGAAGAAAAAATCATCGACGGGTCTCAATTTGAATGATTTTCTCACGAGCCGTTGCTTATGTGCAAGATGTGACCTAAGTTTGGGGCGTGAGAGATGCATCACTTGAATGGAAGTTGTGTCCTGGGCACGAATGGACCACGTCCCCACCGCACCGGATGCATCGCGTGAATGATGAGGAGTGAAGATGAACGACGCCCCGTCCTGGCAATGGCCGGAGTCCCAATGGCGCGGAGAAGTGAATAGGGTTCGGGCTGGGGAGCCACTGGCCCACCCCGATCCTGCCCGGCGTTGGCAAGGCGGCGCGAAGGCAGCCGTTCTGCTGTCCTTCGACTCCGACCACGAGACCCCATACCTGCGCGACAGTGAGACGTCACCGGGGAGAATGGCACAGGGGGAGTACGGCGCCCGGGTCGGCGTGCCTCGAATCCTCGAGCTACTCCGCCGTTACGAGGCACCGGCTTCCTTTTTCATTCCCGCGGTTTGCGCCCTACTCCGCCCCGACGAGGTTCCCACATACGTGGAACAGGGCCACGAAGTGGCGGTGCACGGCTGGATCCACGAGCGCAACACCTTGCTCAACTACGAACAGGAGCTGGACCTGCTGGGTCGCGCCACAGACGTGTTGCACGGCCAGTCAGGAGCCCGCCCGGTTGGAATCCGGACGCCTTCCTGGGATTTCTCAGACTCCACCCTCGAGGTAATCCGTGATCTCGGATTCATTTACGACTCGTCGCTCATGGCTGACGACGAGCCGTACGAATTGTTGGCCGACGGCTCGCCGACGGGAATCGTTGAGATCCCTGTGGAATGGATCCGTGACGACGCCCCGTACCTCGTCATGGACCGATTCTCCGGGCTCCGTCCCTATATGCCGCCCCGCCAGCTTGTCCAGATCTGGAAAGACGAATTCGACGCAGCCTACGCGCAGGGCGGAGTTTTCCAGCTCACCATGCATCCCAGCATCATCGGGCACCGTTCCCGGATCCTCGTTCTCGCGGAACTCATGGAACACATTCGTACCTTCGATGACGTCTGGTTTACCACGCATGCGGACCTGGCAAGCCATGTCGTATCCCAACACACCAACAGGATGACCAACTCATGAGCGAACCAACGACTCAGAACCCAGGCCACGGCTCCAAGGTCTCCGGCCGGAGACACGCGGTAATCACGGGAGCAGGTAGTGGGATCGGCCTGCAGGTTGCACGGCGTTTCGCAGGGCTCGGGTTCCGGCTCACACTCGTGGACATCAACGCGGGGCCGCTTGCGGACGCCGCCGCGGCGTGCCGCAAGGCCGGCTCGGAGGAAGTCGGAACACTGATCGTGGACCTTGGCTCGGCACATGGGCCCGAGACAATGATCGCCGACTCATGGGCCATGGTGCCGATAGATGTCTTGGTCAACTCCGCCGGCATATATCCTGCAACACCGTTCCTCTCCTTGGACGCAACGACATGGGACAAGGTTCTCAACCTCAACACCAGGGCGCCGCTGTTGGCCACCGTGGCGCTGGCCCAGCGAGCGATCGCGGCCGCTAGGCCGGCCAGCATCGTGAACATATCATCCGGCGCTTCGCTGCGCGCCCGTCCGGGGGCAGCACCCTATTCCACCTCCAAGGCAGCATTGGAGATGGCCACCAAGGCCTCCGCACTTGAGCTCGGACAGTACGGAATTCGCGTCAACGCTGTGGCGCCGGGCTTTGTCACCGTCAACAGCAGCGTGAATCCGATCACCGAGGAATACGCCGCAGCAGTTTCGGGAAATCCACTAGGCCGCCACGGCGAACCCGACGATATTGCCCGCGCCGTCGTATGGCTGGCGGGAGAAGACGCCGCCTGGGTCACCGGTGAGACCTTGCGGGTGGATGGAGGTTCTTCCACCGGAGCCACACACCTGCCGTTGCACTGGACCGGCGAAAGCGGCGCCAACGCAAGCAACAACAAATTGGAAGGAAATCATGCAGGATAGCCCGTATACAGTAGTTGGCGCCGGGGCCATCGGGGGAACTCTGGCCGCTCACCTCGATGCACAGGGTGTCGCGGTTCAACTTGTCGACTCCGACGCCGCACATATTGCGGCGATACGTGAGTCCGGGCTTCAAATCCAGACACCGTCGGGCGTGATGGTTTCCAGGATCCCGGTTTTTGGGCTGGATGATGCCCCGGCCGAACTCGGCCGCGTACTGTTGGCAGTCAAATCCCAGGCAACCGAAAGCGCCAGCGCCTGGATTGCCGACCGGCTGCGCGAGGACGGCTATGTGGCCTCCATGCAGAATGGTCTGAATGAGGCGATAATCGCCGCGCACGTTGGAGCCGCGCGTACGGTGAGTGCCTTCGTAGACCTGTTTGCAGACGTACTGGAGCCGGGCGTCATCCAGGACGGCGGTAGCGGAGCGATGGCTCTGGGCGAATATTCCGGCGGCACCAGCGAACGGATTCGACAGCTGGCCCAGGACCTCCGGCATTGGGGCACTCCGACGATCACTGACAACGTCGACGGATTCCTTTGGTCGAAACTTGGATTTGGGGCAATGCTCACCGCGACCTCCCTCGCCGACGCCGACATGAGTGATCTCATTGACCGGCACCGACCGGCCATGAACGCTCTGGCTGCCGAAATCTTTGACGTGGCTGAAGCGGAAGGCATCAGGCTTGAAGGTTTCGATGCCTTCGACCCACAGAGTTACCTACGTGGCGCCAACCCCCAGCGTAATGAAGAGGCCACGGACAATCTCGTCAAATGGCTCTCCACGCAGAGTAAGACGCGCTCCGGAATCTGGCGCGACATCGTCGTCAGGAAGCGCCCCACGGAAGTACGTACCCAGTACGAACCGGTCATTGAAATCGGTGCCAGACACGGTCTGAGGTTACCCCTCGTGGAGGGACTCGTGGCGTTGATCCGACAAATCGAAACCGGTTCAACAGCCATGGATGAAGAACATCTCACCGCCCTGGACAGGAAGGCCAAGCTCTGATGAACACCCTCATGCGCCTGCCTGACTGGGTTCGCCGAAACAAGACCGACATGATCGACGACTTGACTGCCTACATTTCCAGGGAGACACCTTCGGATGACAAGGCTCTACTTGTCTCTGGCCTTGCCTGGGTGGAGGAATGGCTGCAACACCGGATCGGGGAACCGGTCTCCCGCCGGTTCGTCGATGGGGGACAGTGGGCCGATACCCTCGTCTTGGACTATCCGTCCGACCACGGGGCGCAAGCCTGGATCACCGCCCTCTGTCATTACGACACGGTATGGCCCGCGGGAACTCTCCGCGAATGGCCGGTCGTCGTCGACGGGGACCGGTTGACAGGTCCCGGAGCCTTCGACATGAAGGGCGGGCTGGTGCAGCTGGTGTGGGCGCTAAAGGCATCGAAGGAACTTGGCCTCCCGCGCCCGAATCTGCGGCTTGTCCTCAACGGCGACGAGGAAGTGGGTAGCCCTTCGTCGAGACAGGTCATCGAAGCCGAGGTAGTCCGGGGAAACGTGGTCTTGGCGTTCGAAGCCAGCGCCGAAGGAGCCCTGAAAACAGCCCGAAAAGGTGCGGGCATTTTCCGGGTCGAAGTCACGGGTATGGAGGCGCATTCCGGACTTGACCCGGAAGCCGGCGCCAGCGCTATTGATGAAATAGCACGGGTGATCATACAGCTCCACGATGAAACTGACCTCGAGAAGGGGACCATCGTCAACGTCGGGATCGTGCAGGGTGGAACCCGGCCCAATGTAAAGGCTGGATCCGCGATAGCAGAGGTCGACATCCGGGTGACCTCTGAGTCGGAAATGCATCGAATGAAAGGAGTATTGGACAGGCTCACCGTGCGGAGCCCCAACGCCTCCCTAGTCGTCAGCGGCGACTGGACCTGGCCTGTCATGGCTCGTTCCATGCAGACTGCACGGCTGTTTGCCCAAGCCCAAGACGTGGCCGATCAGCTCGGCTTCCCGCTGGCCGAGACATCGGTGGGCGGCGCGGGCGACGCCAACTATGTTGCTGCTCTTGGTCTGCCTGTCCTCGACGGACTCGGCGCTGTCGGCGCCGGTGCCCACGCCCGGAACGAATGGATCAGCATCGATGGCATGCTCGAGCGCACGTGCCTCGCAGCAGGGCTACTGGCCGCTTTGGCCGAAGTTCCGGTGCAAGACGCCGGCCCTGCGGTGGGGGCATCCGTCAGCTGAGCCGTCCAAAGGCAGGCTGTGGGCGAACCGTTCCTGATTTCCCCATTGCGTCACCGGTGAAGCTTTGCCGTTTCCCAAAACGAGCCCTCCGGGCTCGACAGCCAACTTAAGTAATTGTCCGTGCCGATATGGGCCCGGCCTGCCGAGTGCGCCGCACTTCCGGTACTCAACCCAGAGCAATACATATCTTTAGGAGCCACGATGAATTTTCTAAAGTTTCCAGGTTCTGACCCAGCATCTGACAATGCACGTGAAGTCCAGACCAAGCCAGGGAGGTTTCTCCGTATCCGTTCGCTGACTCTTGCCATAGCTGTACTAGCCTCGATTTCAGGGCTGGCCGCTTGCACTACTGCGTCGAGCACCGGTACGGCAGCCGAATCCTCGCCGTCCGAGCAAATCGCTGGCGACTCGAACGCACTTTCGATGGACCCTGCCATCAATGCCCAGTTACCGGAATCCATCAGAAGCGCGGGTGTACTGAAAGTGGGGATCGACCCTACCTATGCACCCATGGAATTCACAGACGAGGCAAACAACATCATCGGCTCCGATCCGGAGCTCATTGAAGCCATGGGTGTTGTTCTTGGGGTCAAGGTGGAGTACCTTCCGACCAAGTTCGCCTCTCTCATACCCACCCTGAAATCGGGTAGGTTCGACGTTGGCATGAATGTGGGAGATTACTTCCATCGGGAAAAGAATGCTGATTTCATCGATTTCTTCGTCAGCAAGCGCGCGTTTCTCATCGATTCCTCGCGACCCCAGTTCGAGTCCATCACTGACGTGTGTGGACTCACCGTAGGCATGCTTCAAGGCACCGACAGCCAAGACAAGATCGACGAAGCGAATCCAAAGTGCACTGCTGCCGGCAAACCGAGCATTACCGCCAACGCCTACCAGACCAACAACGACGCAGTTCTTGCGATGAGTACAGGTCGAATCGATGCGATTTTCGCGGATACGCCAACCACAGGTTGGACCGCCAAGCAGTCCAACGGAAAGTACGTCACGAGCGGGACCAGCCTGTGGGCGACCTCGCCGTACTACGGGATGATCGTGGCAAAAGGATCGCCACTGTCCCAGCCGCTTGAAGCCGCTTTGAATAAGGTAATCGACTCCGGCCGATATGAAGAGATCTTCACCAAGTGGGGCCTTGAGGACGGTCTGATCGAGAAGGCCGTTATCAACGGAGCCAAGGAATAGGCCATTGCAGCAGTCCATGACGGAAACGTCAACGCCCGCGAAACCTTTGCCCAGGCCCTCCAGTTCGGCCACCGAGTCCGTGGCCTACGAGTACAGCCGCCACAACTGCAACGTGGCACAGCTGTTCTCGCCGGACCGGTTCCGCTCCTCGGACCATGATCCGGTACTCGTGGGGTTGCAGCTGGACAAGTAACAGGAGCCTGGAGGAATCCGGTGGATCGAAATGATCCACCGGATTCCTCCCGTCAATAACGAGTTCATGCACCAGGAAGGTCGCCGTGACACTCGTGCGAACCGCCATCGAACATTCCGGAATGACCTGAGCGGAAGCTGCTCGAAGGAATGGAGCCGGGACCTGTACGAGGCGTGTCCTCCGGGCCGGGCCCCGCGTGCGGGCCGCGGAAAATCGAACGACATTGACGCTCTGGCGGCAGCACGCACCGTGCTCGGCGAACAGGTCGGAGGTTTGCGAGGCCTATCAGAGCAAAGCTGTCGCGTTTGCGGGAGAGCCGGTGCCCCCGAGAACATTCAAGGGCTTGACGACGAGCATGGCGTGCCAGCGTTGCAGTTGGCGCATTCGACGGGCCAGAGGTCCCAGGCGCCATAGTTCGCCAAGGGGGAGGCCGAGTTTGGCCAAGAGCTCCTGGTGCATCATTCCGCGGTCGTTCGGGGCCGATGTGGTGAAGGGTGATTCGGGTGCGGGTGGCAGGCATTCGACGGCGAAGTTGTCGGCGGCAACCATGGCTAGTCCGTTGTCCCATGCCCAGTCGACGAATTCCTCGCTTTGGGCCATGCCCGTCGCCCGTCCACTGTCACGCTGCCCATGTTTCTGTGCCTCTTCTAGGTCCAGGAACCATTCGCCCCAGCCGGTGTGGAGCATGGCGATGTCACCGGTGCGCAGTTCAACGCCTTGCGCAACGAGGGACTGTTGCACCAGTTCGAAGGTCAGTGGTTGGCCCCCGGCATGGTCGATCGCTTGTCCTTGGGATTCGACGTAGCCGGCGATATCCACCAGAACGCCCCGGGTGACGATCGGTGAGTCCGCCCAGACCTGGATTCCGAGGTCCGCGGTGCCCTCGCTGATTTTGTCGTCGGGGACCCCGCCGTAGAAACCGGCGTCGTCCGCACGCCGGTGCCTCAATCCGTCGATTTGGGTGGATCCTTGGAGGTAAAAACCGTCAAGGTAGTCATCCCGGTGAGCGGGGTGGCCGGAATAAATGGTGTGCGTGGGGCCCTTGCGTGCTTTGGACATGCCCGGGTCGAACGCATCCAGTGCATAGTCGAGTCCGAAGACTTCCCCGGTCTGGATTGACGCGGCGGCGGCCAGGGTTGCAGATTCGTCGGCAAAGGACGGTGCGCCCCTCCAAGGGTCCGTGAACAGATCCCATGATGTACCGCGCAGTGGCCCGGGCCGTTGCTGAAGTTCCCGGCGGGACGGAAGCCCGTGGCGATGGTTCATCGGACGCCTTCCGGGGCCGGGCGGGCGCTTTTTGCATGGACCAAGACGTAGGCGGCCACGGAGGCGATTGAAGCCGCGATGCACAGCACGGTCTTGAACACGCCGTTGGGTGAGGTCAGCAGGTATGCGTTGCCGAACGCCAGTCCGAGGGCCTGCCAGGCGACAAACAGCACGCCGCCCAGGAGAGCGGTTGCCAGGGAAGCGACAAAGGTCGCGTAGGTGATGCGGTGGATCATGGTTTCTTCCTGTTCATACCGGTAGGAGTCCAACGGCGACGAGGACGCCGATGCCAATCAGCGGCAATGCGTAGAAGAGCAGCATCCGCCGGAAAGTGTGGAGAGGATCCACGCCTGCGATGCCGCATGCGACATATAGCGGGGCGCCCCCTGGTGGTACGGCGGCTTCGCAGGAGGAGAAGATCAGGACCGCGACCGCCGCGGTGGTCGCCGGGACACCGGCCGCGATCAGGGCCGCGACGCCGATCGTTCCAACAGCCGCCATGGTGGCCGTGGAGGACAACGGGGCAGCCACGGCGACGACGATGAGCCCGACGACCAGCGCCAGCGCCCAAACGGGCAGGTCAAGCCCGTCGAGGAGTCCCGAAAGCTGTTCCGGCAAGCCGGTGGTCGCCAGCGCGTTTGCTCCGGCGAAGGCAAACAGGACGGTGATCCCCACGACCCCGAAGCGCGGGGCCGAACTGCCAACAAGCCCGGACCAAGCCCGTGCGGAGCGCGGCAGTTTGTCGCGACCCAGGACGACGCCGATGACGATGAGCACGACGGGGATCCAGAAGATCGGGCTGACGGCCTTTGAGATCTTGGTTCCGGTCCACGTTCCGAGGACCTCGGCGATGGCTCCGGTGGTCAGGACCATGGGTAGGGCGACACCGACAAAGAGCAACAGCGTCATCCATCCCTGCCGGAAGGCCGTGGCGAGCAGCGGCCGGTTTTCCTTGTCCGTCGCACGCGCGCCGCTGGCACGCACGAGCAGGGCGGTGACGACCAGGCGGTGCAGCACGCACCACAGCCCGCCGGCCAACAGGGGCATGATGAGCGAATTGATGTCCAGGAGCGGACCGACCGTGGCCGATCCGACCAGGACGAACATGGACGCGCTGAAGGGGAACGTGATGCCCATGCCGGCGTTTCCGGCCACGATGGTCGCGGCGGTGGTGCGGTCAATCTTGGACCGTTCCATCCAGGGGATGGTGACCGATCCGACGGTCGCTGCGATCGCGGCCTGGTTGTGGACGATGGATCCCAGGCCCGCGGACGCGACGGTGGACACGTAGGCCGATCCTCCGCGTCGCCCGCCGATCAAGGCATCGAGGAGGTTGATCATCCGTTCCATCACCCCGGCCTTTTCCAGCAGGTAGCCCATGAACACGAAGATGACCGTGGCATAGACGATTTCGTCGGTGAGCGCGTCGTACAGTGCGCCCCAGCCGGCGCCCATCGCGTTCATGCCGTTGAACGCGGCGGCCACCAGGAAGCCGAGCATCATGGCCTCGCCGACGTTGCGCTTGAGCAGCGTCGTCCAGAGGATGATCACCACGAGGTACACGCCCAGGGCCAACACGCCGATCATGAGGGGACCTTTCGAGAGGTGATGCGCACACCCATCAGGATGCCACGGTTTCGATTTTGGAGGCCGCGGCCATGCGGCCCATGGCCGCCGCCGAGGCGTCCGTCATCTCGGAGGGGACTCCGAGCTCGGCGAGGTACCCGCTGGTGGAGATCATCTCTCCGGACCGGCGCATGGCGTGCTTCCGTGTTCCGGTCAGGAAACGGTCGATGACGGCCTGGCCGTCCCCGGCGAGTTGTCCGGCGATCTGGGCGCGGATCCAGTCCTCCATGCCTGCGGCACGTCCGGCCTCGACGGCTTCGACCACGACGGATGCGATTCCCTTCATGAAGACGCTGCGCAGCAATTTGTGCGCCATCGCCGCGCCGGGGGGACCGGCGACGACCTCGACCGGTGCCCCGGCACCGCGCAGCACGCCGGCGAACAATTCGGCTCCGGGTCCGCTGGCCATCAGTGGTGTTTTCACTCCTTGCGTGATGACCGGGCCCAGGATGGCGATGTCCGCGAACCGGACCTCCCCGGCGTCGCGGCCCAGTTCCTCCATGGTGCCGGGGGAGGAGGAAGTGAGGTCGGCGTAGCAGGAGCCCGGCGCCATGACGGGAAGGCACTCGCGGGCCACGGGGCGGGCGGCACCGGCCCCGGTGAGCACGAGCACGAGGTCCGCTCCGGTGGCGGCCTCGGCTGCGGATCCGGCCAGGTTCACCCCGGTGGGGGCCGTGGTGACCATGGGGTCGAATCCGCTGACCTCGTGTCCGGCGCCCAGAAGCGATGCGGCGTAGATGCCGCCGGCCTCTCCCAGGCCGATGATGGTGCATTTCATGCTGTGTCCTCTAAAGATGGTGCTGGTCTATGTAGTGCTGGCCCGGCTGGTGCCGGCCTAGGCGTTGAGGGGCCGTCGGGTCTCGATGATGCGGGCGCGGCGCTGCGCTTCGTCGGCGAAGACCGCCTCGGCTGCCTCGGCAATGGCCTCGGCCTGTTCGCGGGGAACGACGACCAGGCCGTCGGAGTCCCCGACGAGGATGTCGCCGGGCATCACCGGCACCCCGCCGAAGGCGATGGGCACGGCGATGCGCGAGGGGCCGTTCTTGTAGGGGCCGGCCGGGGTGGTGGCCCGGGCGAAGACGGGCAACCCGATCTCGGCGAGGACCTCGGCATCGCGGGCCGCACCGTCGAGGGCGAATCCGGCGATGCCTGCGGAGATGGCCCGTTCGCCGATCAGTTCGCCCAGCAGCGCGCGGGAGGTGTCCCCGCCGCCGCTGACGACGATCACGTCGCCGGGTTCGGCCGCCTCCAGGCTTTCGTGGATGCCGCGGTTGTCACCCGGGGCCACCCACACGGTGAATGCAGGTCCGGCGAGCTTCGCCCCGGGCCAGATGGCCTGGATTGCGGAGTCGGCAACGCCGAGGCGTTCCATGGCGTCGCCGATGTTCGCGGCGGGCAGCGCCCCGAGGCGGGCAATGAGGTCCCGGGCGGGACGTTCGAAGACGGCGGCGGGGGAGGTGCTGGTGGATGTCGACATGATGGTGTCTTTCTGGTGGAGGTTACTTGGCTTGGACAAGGGAAAGGACGGCCTTGTAGTCCGCTTCCTGGCCTGCCCAGAACTCTTCGTATTCGGAAGCGCTCTGGTAACTGGTGGTCAGGCCGAGGTTTTCCATCTTGGCGACGACTTCGGGGTCGTTGATGGCGGTTTCCAGGGCTGCTTCGAGCTTGGTGGCGACGGCTTCGGGCAGGCCGGCAGGGGCGGAGTAGCCGCGCGCGGTGGCCGAGACGATGTCGTAGCCGGATTCGGTGAAGGTGGGCACCTCAGGCAGGGCCGCCGAGCGTTCGGTGTCCATGACCCCGAGCACCTTGGCCTTGCCCTGCTTCACCAGGTCGGTGACGTCGCTGACGTTGGCCGCAAGGACTTCCACGTGGCGGCCCAGGAACGCGGTGGTGGCCTGGGATGCGCCCTCGGAGAAGTGCACGGGGCTGAAGGATGCCCCGGCGGTTTCCTTGATCTGTGCCACGGCGAAGTGCTCGCCGCCCTGCTGGCCGGTGGTGGTTGCTGTGATGGTGTCGGGCTTTTCCTTGGCCGCGTTCAGCAGCTCCTCGAGCGTGTTGTAGGGGCTGTCGGGCTGCACGGCCACGACGGCGGGGTCGATGACGTGTCGGCCCAGGGGCTGGAAGTCGGTTCGCGTGTAGCTGGCGCCGCGGGAAGGATCCAGGGGGGAGACGACCACGGACGGGGAACCGGTGGCACCGATGGTGTAGCCGTCGGGCGTGGCGTTGGTGATGGCCGTGTAGCCGATCTGGCCGCCGGCGCCGGGCTTGTTGACGACCTCGACGTTGGTGCCCAGTTCGCGTTCCAGGACGGGCTGGATGAGGCGGGCTGCGGTGTCCACCGCTCCGCCGGAGGCGAAGGCGACGATGAGTTCGACGGACTTGCCCTTGCGGGGGAAGTCCTCGCCGCTGGAGGTCGTGCCGGCGGCGCCGGTGCCGCAGCCGGTGACGGCGGCCAGCAGGAGTGCGGCCAGTGAGGTGGTGGCAAGGATGCGCTTCATTGGGTTTCCTTTGGTGGGTGATGGGTACATCGGGGAGAAGGTTTAGAGTTCGGAGTCGGCCGTGGCGAGCGCAGCGGGCTTGCGCAGCTTCAGCAGCGGGCTGCAGACGATCACCGTGGCGAGGATGAGCAGGACGAGGGTCACGGGGCGTTCCAGGAAGATCGTCAGGTCTCCGCGGGAGATGTCCAGCGATTCGCGCAGGGAGCGTTCCATGAGCGGTCCCAGGACGAGGGTCAGGACCATGGGTGCCAGGGGGATGTCCAGGTGGCGCAGGGCGAGCCCGATGACGCCGAACAGGATCATGACGAAGACGTCGAAAACGGAGAAGTTGATCGTGTAGGCGCCTACCACCATGAACATGAGTATCAGGCCGGTGAGGATCGGGTACGGGATGCGCAGGATCGAGGTCCACAGGCCCACAAGCGGGACATTGAGGATCAGGAGCAGGATGTTTCCGATGAAGAGGCTGGCGATGATGGTCCAGGCGATATCGGCGTGTTCGACGAAGAGCGTGGGTCCGGGGGTCAGGCCCTGTTGCAGGAAGGCGCCCATGAGCACGGCGATGGTCGGGGAGGCCGGGATGCCGAGGGTGAAGAGCGGGATCAGTGCGCCGTTGGCATGGGCGTTGTTGGCCGTTTCCGGTCCTGCGACGCCCTCGACGGCACCTTGTCCGAGCTGGTGGCGGTATTTGGAGAATTTCTTTTCCGCCCCGTAGGACAACAGGGACGACACGGAGCCGGTCATGCCGGGAATCAGGCCCAGGCCGAAACCGATACCGGTGCCGCGGGCGAACGCCGGCGCGCTCCGACGCCAGTCGTTGCGCGTGGGCAGCAGGGCGCGCATTCCCGGTGCCTGGACGGCGACCTTGTCCTTGCCCGCCCGGTGCGAGAGGATCTCCGAAAGGCCGAACACGCCGACGATCACCGCGACGAAGCTGACGCCGTCGAGCAGCCGTTCCATGCCGAAGACGAATCGGGGGGCGCCGGCGACAGGATCGATGCCGACCATGGAGATCAGCAAGCCGATTGCGCCGGAGATCAGGGCCCGGACCATGGAACGGCCCGCGAGTGCGACAAGCAGGGAAATGCCCACCACGACCAGGGCAAAGAACTCCGGTGGACCGATCAACAGGCCGAGGTTGCCCAGGGGCTTGGCGGCCATCACCAGGCCGACGGTGGCGATGGATCCGCCGATGAAGGAGCCTGCGGCCGCAATGGTCAAGGCGACCCCCGCGCGGCCGAGTTTCGTCATGGCGTAGCCGTCCAGCGCGGTGATCGCGGACGCTGCCTCACCCGGCGTGTTCAGAAGGACGCTGGTGATGGTCCCCCCGTACGTCGTGCCATAGAAAATCGCGCACAGCATGATGATCGACCCGGCGGGGTCGAGGTTCAGCGTCAAGGGGATCAGCAGGGCGACGCCGGCGACGGGTCCGATGCCGGGAAGGACGCCGATCACCGTCCCCAGCAGGCACCCGACGAAGGCAAAGAGCAGGTTCTGCCAAGTCATGGCAGCGGCGAACCCGTTCATTAGTTCGTTGAAAACATCCATGGCTAGAGTCCGATCAGGCTAAGAGGAGGGACCGTCGCCGACGGCAGGCCGACATTCAGGCCAAGCGTGAAGAGGTAGTAGACACCGACGCTCCCGCAGAGAGCGATGACCAGCGACTTCAACCAGGAAATGCGGGCGCGGCGCTTGAGGTGGTACATCAGGAAGAGGAACACGCCCACCTGGAATCCGATGAACGGTATTGCCGCGGCGAGCACGAGAAGGCTCAGGACCACCGCGCGGACGTGCGACGGGTCGGTCGGTTCCGCCACTTCCGAACTCTGCGCGCCGACCCTCCGTTCCTGAAGGTGCCAGGCCAAGGACAGGAGTACCAATGCGGCCCCGAGGACGCAGGGGAAGAAGCCGGGTCCCGGCCCGAGTTCGGTCCATAGGCCAAGGCCCACCGACTCGGCGAAGACGTAGGCGCCGATGCCCGCGATCACGAACTGGCCCGCCACGAGTGAACGCCGCACCCGAGGACCCGAACGGTCTTCGGTGATTGGGGTCATGAGATTCCTCCGAAAATTATTTCGCGCAGTGACGCAAAGTTTCATACAATAAAATCTTGTAACGTGTGTTGAAATGATGACATGGATCACAAGGGCGGGTCAAGTAGCGTGTGTCACGTAAAAAATTGCGTAGGATGAAAGAATGACGGAGACAGCCAAAGGCCCCGAGCCGCGTTCGACCAGCACCATGCGCTCGCTCTCGCGGGCCATCGAGGTTTTCGAGCAGCTGCAGCGCTACGAGCACCCCCAGCGGTTGAACCAAATCGCCAAGGACTGCGGCATGAGCTCACCCACGACTTTGCGGATCCTCAGGGTCCTGCAGGAGTACGGCCTTGTTAGCCAGACGGATAAGAACTACCGGATCGGCCCGGCAGTGCTCCCCGCCGCGAGGGTCTTCCTCGAATCGGACCCCCTTGCCAGGGCCGCCCGGCCGATACTTCAACACCTTGCCGAACAGACCGGCTTGACGGCTTCGCTCTACTCCAGGCTGGGGTTCGAAAGGGTCCTGATCGAACGCGTCGTCGGGGCAGCATCGCTTGGCTACAACCTGCCACAGGGGCGGCGCCTGCCACTGACGGTCGGCGCCGCGGGAAAGATCCTGGTCGCCGCCCTGGACGCCGACCACCTCGAAGAGGTCGTTTCCGCCGCCATCGAGCGCAAGTACGAATCCGCCGGCTTCACGGTTGCCGACCTGCGGCGACGCCTACCGGACCCGGACCAAGACTTCTCCTACTCGGAGGACGAACGCGCGACCGGCGTCGTCTCGGTGGCCGTCGCAGTTCCCTCACGTAACGGAAGCGCCACCGAGTCGATCTCGCTGACTTCGCCCGTGGAATCGTTTTCGCGCGAGAAGATGGAGTCCCAAGTGCCCGAACTGCGCCAT
This sequence comes from Paeniglutamicibacter sp. MACA_103, assembly GCF_045798555.1. NCBI lineage: Bacteria > Bacillati > Actinomycetota > Actinomycetes > Micrococcales > Micrococcaceae > Paeniglutamicibacter > Paeniglutamicibacter sp. MACA_103. The sequence continues at coordinate 17,204 of NZ_JBIXLN010000013.1, forward strand.
TCGGCACGGCGCCTAGCTGATCTCCTGGCCAGCACGATGTACTAGCCATAGTCGGTTGGGCGTTCCCGCGGCCCGTCGCATTGGATCGCCAAGACAGGATTTTTTCCACGTCGCTTCGTCGAAATTAATCGCAGGTTTGGAGCCACCGCCGGACCATCTGCCTATGCTGGGAGCATGGCGACGATCCTTCACCTGGCCGAACTAGAGTTCTGGGACCAAGCCCAAGCCACCGGCGTCTACCGGCGGTCGACACGAGGGGCAACCCTTGAGCAGGTCGGCTTCATCCACTGCTCGTCCCCGGGACAGTTGCCGGCGGTTGCTGGCTACATCTATGCCGATTATCCGGGCGAGCTGGTGGTGCTGGAGTTGGACGGCTCCGCAATTGCCGCCGCGGGAATCGAGATCCGCTTCGAGGACGGCGGCGACGGGCAAATGTTTCCCCACCTTTACGGGCAGCTGAGAACCGAGTGGGTGCGGGGCGTTCACCGGGCCTCCATGGTCGCCGGGGTGCTGTCCTCGCCCGGGCTCGAAAGCGCGACAGGGGGCACTTCGTGACCGCGTCCTCGCCGCAGGAAAACGGTGTTCCGCCCCGCGGCAGAAAGCCGGTCGTCACTTGGACCCTGATGCTTCTTGCCGTGGCCATCACGCTGCTGCTGCCTGACTGGAGCGGAACCGGGGCGCTGTTGCCGGCGTGGTTCATGGCCGCGCCCATGATTCTGGGACTGGTTGGTGCGTGGCTTGCCTGGCGCGCCGGGTCGATGGGCTGGGCGATTGCCTCGGGTCTTCTGGGGCTGGTGCTGGTTCCCGGCTTGCTGCAGACCGTCACCCTCGTCTCGGGTCCCTAGACCGGTGGGCGACCTGGCAGAGCATGGATGCGGCAGTGCCTAATCGGTAGGGTTACAGACATGACGATGAACGTGGGGGAAACGTCCATGGTCCGTGCTTTGCGGATCGATGAACAGGATTTGCTGGCGCGGGCCACCTTGGGAAACGCGAATTGGCCTGGTCCACGGTTCACCCTCGACCAGGTCCTGCAGATGCCCGTCTTCGCCCGCTATTTCGCGTCGTGGCCCGGGCCAGGCGACTTCGGCCTCGTTGCCGAGGACTCGGCAGGGGTTCCCGTCGGTGTCGTGTGGCTGCGCTACTTCGCGGCCGCCAGCCCGGGATACGGTTTTGTCGCCGAGTCGATCCCCGAACTGTGTGTCTGGGTCGCCGAGGGGCAGCGCGGACACGGACTGGGTACCCGTATGATCACCGGAATCCTCGAGCAGGCACGATTCAGGGCCTTGCCAGCGATCAGCCTCAGCGTCGAAACGGGAAACCCCGCACGTGTGCTCTATGAGCGATTCGGGTTCGCTCCGGCCGGACCCTATTTCGATGCGGGAACCCTCGTCATTTACCTCTAACGCGGTTCCCGGGCGGTCGTCCCCTGGTCAGCGAAGGTCCAGGCGCATCAGCACGCGCGGGAACCCGGCCAAGACCGAGCCGGTGTCCGCTGCCTTCGTGAATCCGGCACGCTCGAAGAGGGCACGGGTTCCGACGTATGCCGCGGTGCGATCGGTAGTCCTGCCCCGGTTGTCCAGCGGGTACCCCTCGATGGCCGGCGCCCCGTACTCCTGGGCAAATTCCACCGCCCCGGCGAGCAGCGCGTGGGAAATGCCCTTTCCGCGGAATCCCGCCCGCACCCGGATGCACCACACCGACCACACCGCAAGATCGTCCACGTGCGGGATGGTGCGGCTGCGTGCAAGTGCCGTGTCCGCCCTCGGGTGCACGCCGGCCCAGCCAACCACCTCGTCTCCCTCGTAGGCAAGAACCCCGGGAGGCGGGTCCTGGGCGCACAGCCCCCGCACGATCTCCGCGCCGTTGGCCGAACGACCCGGTCCCGCCGCACCGCCCAGCCGGTGGCCCAGGCACCAGCAGGCCTTCGCCTCGGGATCCCTTTTCGGACCCAGCATCGTTCTGACGTCATTGAAATCGGTTGCGGCACGCACCTCTGTCACCATGCCCCCACGGTGCCACTGCGGCACCGGCCCGGGCAAGGCCCGCGGCGCCCGGCTACTTGCTGCGGCCCAGGGTGGTAGACACGGAGTGCACCAGCGCCTCGAGCGGGCCGCGCCGCCCCAGGAACTTGAAGAGAAGCCCGGCCAGCAGGCAGCCCACCGCGTAGATGATGAACAGCCCGGTGCGCGGCAGCGGGGCCGAGACATCGCTGAAAAGATCCAGGGCCACCAGATGCGTCGCATACAGCGTGAGTGTTGCGGCACCGGCACCCGTCAACGGCCAGAGCAGCATTTCGCCCACCTGGCCGAGCAGCGCCGCCAGGGCCAGGCACACCAATTGCGCCGCGCCCAGCACCGCCAGCGCGCAGCCGACGACGTGCAGCAGATCCAGCGGGGCGCCCGAGTGCGGGGCGGAGATCGCCAGGAACCAGCCGCTGTCCGCGGCATTTCCCAGCCGCTGGCCGGTCACCAGCGACACCGCCAGTTCCTCCGCGCCCAGGTTCGCGGCGCGGGCCAGGGAGGCGAATGCGCCGGGCTGCTCGAGCAGCCATGCCGACAGGGCCTTGGAACCGACCGCGAGCGCGGTGCCGGCCGCGCCGATGGCCAGGGCCACCGGCGGGCGGGACAGGCCCAGGCGCCCCACGCACAGCCCGGCCAGGATGAACCCGAACCAGGCCAGCAGCGGGTAGTAGCCGGTGAGCAGCAGGTCTGCCAGGAACACCGCGGGGGTGAACAGGTCCTCCGGCAGCGGGGAGGCGCCCAGGCGGTGCGGATCGAGCAGCTCCATGGCCCAGGGGGCCGCCAGGTACAGGGCAAAGGGGGAGAGGGCCAGCCAGCCGGCGGCCCAGATGCCGAGCGTGCGGGCGCGCATCCCCAGGAACGGGATCGCGCACAGGAACAGCACCGCGTAGTGCACCAGGATGACGGCGACATTGGTGTCCAGCATGCCCAGGCCCAGGCCCAGCACGAAGACCAGCAGCGCCCGCACCGCCACCGAGCGGCGCACCCCGGCAAGCTTGGGCGCACCGATGCTCCCGGACCCGCCGGAGAGCAGGGCCAGCCCCACGCCGGCCAGCACCACGAAGAGCGCCGAGGCCCTCCCGGAGAAGATGGCCGCCGCCCAGGTGGCGGCGGGCGAGCCGTCGGCATCGAGCATCCGCAGCGGCATGATGTGCACGGCAACCATCCCCAGCAGCGCCAGCCCGCGGGCCGCATCGACGCCCGCGATGCGCGTGCGGGGCCCGGAGCCACCGGTGCCCGGAGCGCGGTGGCGGGTGCCGCGGGAGGAGAATTGCGTCATGATTACAGCCTAAACGCATGCGCCGAATCAAACCTTGGCGCGTGCAAAGGGTAACCTTGGAGTCATGGCTGAAACTGCATTGCATACCCCGGGCAAGAACCACACCTTCGGAACGGTGCTCACCGCGATGGTGACCCCTTTCAAGGACAACGGGGAGGTCGACTACGAAGCAGCGGCCAAGTTGGCCGTCAAGCTTGTCGACGACGGCTGCGACGGCCTGGTCGTCACCGGCACCACCGGGGAAACCTCGACGCTTGCCGACACGGAAAACATTGCAATGTTCGCCACGGTCGTCAAGGCCGTGGGGCACCGTGCCAAGGTCCTGGCCGGCTCCACCACCAATGACACCGCACACTCGATCAAGCTTTCGCTGGCGGCGAAGGAAGCCGGGGTCCACGGCATCCTGGTGACCGCCCCGTACTACAACAAGCCTTCCCAGGCCGGCGTCATCGCCCACGTCGAGGCCATCGTCGCTGCGACGCAGCTGCCGGTGATGCTTTACGACATCCCGGGACGCGCCGGCATTGCCATGGCCCCGGAGACCATCATCGCGTTGGCGAAGAACCCGCTGGTCGTGGCCCTGAAGGACGCGAAGGCCGACTACCAGTCCACCACCACGGTGCTGGCGAACACGGACCTCGACGTCTACTCGGGCGACGACGGACTGACCCTGCCGCTCATGGCGGCCGGCGCCGTCGGCGTCGTCTCGGTCACCGCCCACGTTGCCGCGGCCAAGTACCGCATCCTGGTCGACGCGATGCTCGCCGGGGACCTGGCGACCGCCCGCAAGGCCCACTTCGAGCTGGACCCGATCCAGCGCGCGGTGATGAGCCACGTCCAGGGCGCCGTCGCGGCGAAACACATTCTTAACTGGCAGGGAGTCCTGCCGAACACCGTGGTCCGGCTGCCGCTTGTGGCACCGTCGGAAACGGAACTCGAAACCATCCGCACCGATTTGCGCGAGGGCGGATGGGAGCTCTAGAAAGGTAAGCAATTCATGACCGATTCCTCCGTTGGGACCATCGATACGGTTCACAACCTTCCGTCCAAGCTCAAGCCGGGCACCCTGCGCATCGTGCCGCTTGGTGGCCTGGGCGAGATCGGGCGGAACATGGCCGTCTTCGAAATCGACGGCAAGCTGCTGATCGTCGACTGCGGCCTGCTCTTCCCCGAGGAGCACCAGCCGGGCGTGGACGTCATCCTGCCCGATTTCAGCTACATCAAGGACCGCCTCGATGACGTCGTCGGCGTCGTGCTCACGCACGGCCACGAGGACCACATCGGTGCCGTCCCGTACCTGTTGCGCCTGCGCGCCGACATCCCGCTGATCGGCTCGCGGCTGACCCTCGCGCTGATCGCCGCCAAGCTGGAGGAGCACCGCATCAAGCCGGTGCTGCGCCAGGTCGCCGAGGGCGACGTGGAGACCTTCGGCCCGTTCGAGACCGAGTTCGTTGCCGTCAACCACTCGATCCCCGACGCGCTTGCCGTGTTCATCCGCACCGATGCCGGCAACGTGCTGCACACCGGCGACTTCAAGATGGACCAGCTGCCGCTGGATGGCCGCATCACCGACCTGCGCCACTTCGCCCGCCTGGCCGACGAGGGCGTGGACCTGTTCATGACCGACTCCACCAACGCGGACGTCCCCGGCTTCACCACCGCGGAAAAGGAAATCGGCCCGGTGCTCGAGTCCCTCTTCGGCCGTGCCCGCAAGCGCATCATCGTCGCCTCCTTCTCCTCGCACATGCACCGCGTGCAGCAGGTCATCGACGCCGCCCAGGTCCACGGGCGCAAGGTCGCCTTCATCGGCCGCTCCATGGTGCGGAACATGACCATCGCCGAGAAGCTCGGCTACCTTCACATCCCCGCCGGCATCCTGGTGGACATGAAGAACGTGGACAAGCTTCCCGACAACAAGGTCGTGCTGATGTCCACCGGTTCGCAGGGCGAGCCGATGGCCGCGCTCTCGCGCATGGCCACCGGCGACCACCGCATCCAGGTCGGCCCGGGCGACACCGTCATCCTGGCCTCCTCGCTGATCCCGGGCAACGAGAACTCGGTGTTCCGCGTGATCAACGGGCTGATGCGCCTGGGCGCCGACGTCATCCACAAGGGCATGGCCAAGATCCACGTCTCGGGCCACGCCTCGGCCGGCGAGCTGTTGTACTGCTACAACATCATCCAGCCGCTGAACGTGATGCCGGTGCACGGCGAGACCCGCCACCTGATCGCCAACGCCCGCCTGGCCGCCCAGTCCGGCGTGCCGGCGGAAAACGTGCTGCTCACCGAGGACGGCTCGGTCGTGGACCTCAAGGACGGCGTGGCCAAGCTCGTCGGCCAGGTCGACTGCGGCTACGTCTACGTGGACGGCTCCAAGGTCGGCACCATCACCGACGAGGACCTCAAGGACCGCGTCACGCTGGCCGAGGAGGGCTTCATCTCGATCATCTCGGTGATCAACCGCCAGTCCGGCAAGCTGATCTCGGGACCCGAGATCCACGCCCGCGGCGTGGCCGAGGACGACAAGGTGTTCGACGAGATCAAGCCGAAGATCGCCGAGGCCCTCGAGGATGCGGTGCGCAACAACCCGACGCACACCACGGCCCAGCTGCAGCAGATCGTCCGCCGGGTCATCGGCTCGTGGGTCTCGCGCAAGCTGCGCCGCAAGCCCATGATCGTCCCGGTGGTCCTGGAAGCGTAAGTTCAAACGACGAGTACCCCGCATCGGCTTTTGCCGGCGCGGGGTACTCGTCTCTTAACGGGATTTCCGTTGGCCGCAGATGCCTGGGATGTTTCAGTGTTCCATTGTGGAGACGCCGGCCTCGTGACTGGCAACGGGAGCATCCTGGCGCGCGCGGGGGATCAGCAGGACCGCAACCAGTCCCAGTGCCGCTGCCAGCAGGAATGAATAGAAGTTCCATGCAAAGCCCAGATCCGATTCCAGAATGAGCCCCACCATGAGTGGTGCCACCACGGCGCCGAGTCGTCCCACCCCGAGCGTGATCCCCACGGCGGTCCCTCGGGCCCAGTCCGGGAAATATGCCGCGGCGTAACCGTTGACCAGGATCTGGGTGCCGATCGATCCCAGCCCGGCCAAGGCGACGAACGCGTATAGCAGCACCGCGTTCGGCTGCAGGCTGAGGCCCACCAAGGTGATGACCGCGGCGGTGAACGCCATGGTCACCGCGAACCGCGAGCCCAGCTTGTCGGCCAGGGACGCCGTGGCCAGGCTGCCGGCAACGGCTCCGAGATTGAGCACGAGCAGGAAACTTATCGAGGACCCCAGCGGGTAGCCGGCAGAGCGCATGATCTGCGGCAGCCAGGTGTTAAGTCCATAGACGAGCAGCAGCCCGGCGGACGAGGCGATCGAGAAAAGCGCCAGCGGACGAAGGCGGCCCGGACCCACCAGGTAACGCAGCACCGCTCCCCGGCCCGAGCCTGCCAACGGCGCGATGGCAACAGGCGCAAGTCCGTAGGCTCGGGACAGTTGCTCCGCGCGCCCGGTTTCCCCGCGCCTGAGCAGGTAGGTCATGGATTCGGGCAGGTGCCTGGCGATCAACGGCACCAGGACGAGGGCGGGCGCGGCTCCCATCGCGATCAGCCACCTGAAGCCCAAGGGTTCGATGAGCACGAGGGCCAGCAGCGCTGCCAGCACCCCGCCGACCGAGTAGCCGACGAACATCATGGCGTTGAAGAACTGTTTCCGTCCTGCCGGGGCGTATTCGACGGTCAGTGCAATGGCGGTCGGCATGACACCGCCCAGGCCGATTCCGGCCAGCAGCCGGGACAGCCCGAATATTTCCGGACTCGGGGCGAGGGCGCTCACCAGGGTCAACACACTGAACCAGATGGTGCTGGCCAGCATGACGCGGCGCCGTCCAAAGGAGTCCGAGAGCGTGCCGACCAGCAAGGCTCCCAGGAGCATGCCGAGGGTGGTGAGGCTGCCGATGATGCCGAGCTCGCTGGCCTCGAGCCCCCACTGCGGATACTCGAGAAGCACGGGGACGATGGCTCCGAAGACCATCAAGTCGTAGCCGTCCAGGACGATGACTGCGAAGCAGAGGGCGACGACCAGCAGCGGTGAGCGCGAGCGCAGGTCGGGGGACATTGGATTCATGGGGTTTCTTTCCAAGGGTGGAACCGGTGCGTGAACCGGTTAGGCCGAGACGGGCTGTAGGGAACGTGCTGCCTGGTACTCATGGATCCAGGCCAGGTGGCGTTCCCACGCATCCGGCGCCGCAAGCCGGGCGTTCCGGGCATCGGCGCGTGCGCCGTCGGGCAGGTGCAGGACGTCGCCGGTCGTCGCCGAGGCGAGCTGGACCTTGCGGGTGCGGTCGATCCGCACATCCTGGTAGCGCTGGCGTGCGGCGTCCCAGCCGGAGCCGTCTTCGAGCCCCTGGATGAGGCAATCGGCCAAGACAATGGCGTCTTCGATGGACTGGTTCGCTCCCTGCCCGTGATGCGGAACCAGCGCGTGGGCGGCATCTCCCATGAGGGTGACGCGCCCGCGGCTCCACTGGTGCAGCGGCGGACGCTGGAACAGGGCCCAGCGGTCCCCGGTGGGCGCGGCTCCGATCATCTGCTGCACCGCAGGATGCCAGCCTTCGAAGGCCGCAAGGTGGGCTCCTTCCTCGTCGGGCGCGGCCCAGGCCGGACCCTCCCACGGTCCGCCGTGCCGGCGCACCAGAAGGTAGTTCTGCTCGCCGCTGCCGATCGGGTAGTGCAGCAGGTGGCCGCCGGGCCCCATCCAGAACTGGATGGCCTCCGGATCCGGCAGGTCCGCCAGGGCCTCGGGGGAGACTATCCCGCGCCATCCGGAACAGCCGGAGAACTGGGCGTCGTCGTATCCAACGACGTGGCGGCGCAGCGTCGACCGTGCGCCGTCGGCGCCGATGACCAGATCGGCCTCGACGACGTCCCCGTCGCTGAAGTGGAGGCGCACGGCATCGGCGGCCTCCTCAATGCGTGCGCATTCCTTGGAGAGGTGCAGGCCCTCGCCGCCGAGGCGATCCACGAGCAGCTTCTGCAGGTCCGCGCGGTGGATGCCGTAGTACGGCGCACCGCAGGCAGCCTGGTACTCATCGCGCGAGGATATCCGCCCGATGACCCGCCCGTCGCGGCCATCGCGGAAAACCAGCCCGTCCACGCTGGCAGATGCCGCTGCCAGCCCGGCCCCGATGCCGGTGCGCTCCTCGAGGTAGCGGGTCGCGTTGGCCGACAATGCCACGGCCGCACCCACCTCCCGAAGTTCCGCGACCCGGTCGAACACCAGCGGCTCGAGGCCGCGGCGTCGTAGTTCGATGGCAAGCGTCAGCCCGCTGATGCCAGCGCCGATGATGGCAATGCGGCGGCCACGCGGCTGGTTGATGGTGGTCTGCATGAAAAACCCTCCTGAAGGAAATGGCGCTTGTGCGTCCCTCAACCCTAGATATTCGTGATGCGGAGCACGTCGGCATGCGGTAGCACTTCCCGCGCATCATTTCCGACACGGTGTCGCAAAAGATGCATCCCGGACTTCGGAATCGACCTAGAATGAGCGGATGAACCGCATCCCCGAACTCCACGACGCCATCCAGGACCTGTCCGAAGCCCTGGACCGGCGACTGGTGGTGCTGGACCGCACCATGCGGGTGGTCGCCTATTCAATCCACGAGTCCCCGGAGGACCGGCTGCGGCTCTCCCGCATCCTGGCCCACAGCGACTCGTGGGACACCCCCGCCACCGCGCACCAGGACAGTGCCATCCAGGTGGTGGACGGCGTCGGGTCCGTCGTGATGTACCGGCTGCTGGGTGCCGACCGGCACATCGTCGGTCACCTGATGCTGAGCATGGCGGAGGGCCCCGACGCCGCACCCGAGGTGGACCTCGTCACCGGGAACCGGCTCGGTCGCATCAGCCGGCTCATGGAGGTACGCGACTCGAACGCCCGGTCCCTGCTGGACCGCTCGAGTTCGCTTGCCGTGGACCTCGTCGCGCTCGAGGACGAACGGCGCCAGGGAGCGGCGGCAACCCTGCTCGGCGAGGAAATCTTCGGGGCCTCCGAGCACTACTGCGCGGTCGCGATCGGGCCCGGTGTATTGGATGCCACGCCAACGGACCTCGGGCGAGTGGAGCAGGCGGTCGCGCAGACGATCCGATTCGTCAACGACACGTCGACGGCCAGCGTGATCGGCGGCGTGACCATCGAAGGCACCGGCGTGCTCATTTTTCCCCGGCCGGTGGTTGCCCCGCGTCTGGCACGCATTCTCTCCCGTCCCCAGCTTGCCCCGGCACGGGCCGGCATCGGCCCGCTGGCGCCCCTGGATGCGCTGCACGATTCCTACCGGCGGGCTGGCTGGGCCCTTCGCGCCACCAGCCTGGCACCCGCCGACCACCCGGTGGCGGTCCACTTCTCCGACACGGGATCCGATGGCGTCCTGGCCACCTTCCCGTTGGACGGACTCGGGGTGGCGGACCTGCCCACCCCGGTGCGGAACATCCTTCTCCAGAAGAAGACCCGCCCCTGGGCGGCGACGCTGGAGGCCTTCCTGGAGAACGCCGGAGACATCCAGCGCACCGCGCAGGTGCTCAAGGTGCACCGCTCCACCATCTACTACCGGCTGGACCGACTCACCGAAGTGGCCGGCGTTGACCTGCGGCTGGGCAGGGTCCAGCGCGACCTGCACCTGGGCCTCAGGCTTGCCCGGCTGGCCGGGTTCCTCGAACAACCCGTAGTTTCGGGGCGGTGACGGTTCGCCAAATCCACCCCTGCGAACCGTGGTTCCGGCATGGCTTCGCGAGATGCAGCCAACGACCCGGCGGTCGGATCGTTGTTGAAAACGGTGCCAAGCCGGGGCGGGCCAATGCCATCCGGTTCCCCATGGCCTGGCATGCCCGGCGTCTCGTCGACTTCCGGCCGTGGGTCATCCTGCGGTGGGAGCCGGCGCCCCGAACGCGAACGCACGCCCCTGCTGTGACGCTTCTCCAAGGACCCCAAGCCCCGGCGAACCGTGTAAATTCAGGGATCGGGCGCCCTTGGGCGATACCCTAGAGCCATGGCCCCACGTACATCCTCGCAAGGCGAGGGGAAAACGACCACGCGCAAACCGCGTGCGTCGAGTTCCTCGTCCAAGACGACCCGAAACTCCAAGAGCGCACCGGCACCGGTCGAACACGACTTCCCGCTGCCGGTGCGCATGGTGCGCTCCTTCTGGATGGGCATCGCGCGGGTCACCGGCGGGGCCTTCCGCAAGGTCGGCCGCGACGTGCACCCGCCCTACGAGGTGCGCCGCGACGGGACCGGGCTCTTCCTGGTCATCCTCGCCATCGTCATTGCCTCGGTGGAGTGGTGGGGGCTGCGCGGGGTCGGCAGCTACGGCGGGTTCGTGCATGCGGTGGCCGGCGGGACCTTCGGGTTCATGGCCGCGCTCATGCCCCCGATCCTGCTCATCGGCGCCATCCGGCTCTTCCGCTGGCCGGAGGAGCACCGCGCCAACAACCGCGTGGGCATCGGCCTGGCCCTGCTCTCGCTGGCCGGATCCGGGATCTCCCACGTCGTCGGGGGACTGCCCCCGGTCTCCGCGCCCTTCGAGGACCTCTGGGGAGCCGGCGGGATGCTCGGCGCCCTGGTCTCCGTCCCGCTGGCAGGTCTGGTCTCCGGCCCCGGCGCCATGGCCGTGATGATCGCGCTCGCGCTGCTGAGCCTGATGATCCTCACCGCCACCCCGTTCAGGCACATCCCCGCACGCTTCCGCGAGGGCTACGAAAAGCTCATGGGCCAGCACCCGGAAGGGCCGCGCCGCAACGGCACCGAGCTCACCGGGGACGAGCACGACCAGTCCTACCTCTACGACGAGCAGCCGGAGAAGAAGCCGCGCAAGAAGATGCGGCTCTTCGGCAAGGACAAGGACGCCGAGGCCGTTGCCGCCGAGGACCTGCTGGGCAACACTGGCGAGGGCGCCTACGACACGGCCGTCATCACCGACGCCTACGACCACACCATTGCCCCCGGAAGCCACCCGGTGGACCTCTACGACGAGGCCGTCGAGGACGCGCACGAGGAACCGGCGATCCGCCCGGGCGTGCGCCGCCCCACCAAGGACGAGCGCGAACGCGCCGCGATCATGGACGCGGTGGGACTGGGCCGCGAGCCCGAGGCCGACACCCAGGCCATGAGCGCCATCGACCTGGCCAGCTACGACGACGACGCCACCGGCGCGATCCCGCAGGTGCCCTCGCGCCCCGCCGCGGCCCCGCTGCCGCCGATCCCGGCGCGCACCGAACAGCTCCAGCTCTCCGGGGACGTCGCCTACACCCTTCCGGCCTCCGACTTCCTGCCGGCCGGCCCGCCGTCCAAGGAACGCTCCGAGGCCAACGACGCCGTGGTCGCCGCGCTGACCAACACGTTGCAGCAGTTCAAGGTCGACGCGCAGGTCACCGGGTTCTCCCGCGGGCCCACGGTCACCCGCTACGAGATCGAGCTGGCCCCGGGCACCAAGGTGGAGAAGGTCACCGCCCTGTCCAAGAACATCTCCTACGCCGTGGCCTCCTCGGACGTGCGCATCCTCTCGCCGATCCCGGGCAAGTCCGCGATCGGCATCGAGATCCCCAACGCCGACAAGGAAATCGTCGTGCTCGGGGACGTGCTGCGCAGCCACAACGCCCGCAAGACCGACCACCCCATGGTCATGGGCGTGGGCAAGGACGTCGAGGGCGGCTTCGTGGTGGCGAACCTCGCCAAGATGCCGCACCTCTTGGTGGCGGGCGCCACCGGCGCGGGCAAGTCCTCCTTCGTGAACTCGATGATCACCTCGATCCTGATGCGTGCCACCCCCGACGAGGTCCGCATGGTCATGGTCGACCCCAAGCGCGTGGAACTCACCGCCTACGAGGGCGTCCCGCACCTGATCACCCCGATCATCACCAACCCGAAGAAGGCCGCCGAGGCGCTGCAGTGGGTGGTCAAGGAGATGGACACCCGCTACGACGACCTCGCGAACTTCGGCTTCAAGCACGTGGACGACTTCAACAAGGCGGTGCGCAACGGCAAGGTCGTGGTTCCGGAGGGCTCCAAGCGCATCCTGAAGCCCTACCCGTACCTGCTGGTCATCGTCGATGAGCTCGCGGACCTGATGATGGTCGCCCCGCGCGACGTCGAGGACTCCATCGTGCGCATCACCCAGCTGGCGCGTGCCGCCGGCATCCACCTGGTGCTGGCCACCCAGCGCCCCTCCGTGGACGTCGTCACCGGATTGATCAAGGCCAACGTGCCCTCGCGCATGGCGTTTGCCACCTCCTCGGTCACCGACTCCCGCGTGGTGCTCGACCAGCCGGGCGCGGAGAAGCTGCTGGGCCAGGGCGACGCGCTCTTCCTGCCCATGGGCACCTCCAAGCCCATGCGCGTGCAGGGGGCCTGGGTCACCGAGTCCGAGATCCACTCGGTCGTCGAACACGTCAAGGGCCAGCTGAAGGCCGAGTACCGCAACGACGTGGCCCCCGAGGCCCCCAAGAAGCAGATCGACGACGACATCGGGGACGACCTCGAGCTGTTGCTGCAGGCCACCGAACTGGTGGTCACCACGCAGTTCGGCTCCACTTCGATGCTCCAGCGCAAGCTGCGCGTGGGCTTCGCCAAGGCCGGGCGGCTCATGGACCTGCTCGAGTCCCGCGGCGTGGTCGGGCCCTCCGAGGGCTCGAAGGCCCGCGACGTGCTGGTCAAGCCCGACGACCTGCCCGAGGTGCTCGCGGCGATGCGCGGGGACGAAACCGGTGCCGGGGACATCGTTCCCAGCGCCCAGGAGGCCGCGCTGGCGGAGAATGCCAACGCCAACCACTACGGCACCGACCTGGTCGCCGAGGACCTCGACGGCTTCGAACAGGCGGTTGACTACCACGACGGCGACGACGAGCCGGGGTCGGAAGACGCCTGGAACCTTACCGGCAGGTAGCCTTGTTCCGTGACTGAAACCCCAGCGAACCCGACTCCGGCCCACGTGCCGACCCTGAACATCGCCAACGTGCTCACCGTCCTGCGCATCCTCATGGTGCCGTTCTTCATCTGGGCCCTGGTGGCCGACGAGAAGGACTACGGCCTGATGCGCTGGGTGGCCGTGGCGATCTTCGCGGCCGCCATGTACACCGACAAGCTCGACGGCGACCTGGCCCGCAGCCGCGGGCTGATCACCAACTTCGGCAAGATCGCCGACCCGATCGCCGACAAGCTGCTCACCGGCTCCGCCCTGGTGATGTTCTCGATCCTGGGGGAGTTGGCCTGGTGGATCACCGTGGTGATCCTGGTGCGCGAATGGGGCATCACACTCGTGCGCTTCGTGGTCATCCGCTACGGCGTGATGGCCGCCTCGCGCGGCGGCAAGCTCAAGACCGTGATGCAGACCGCCGCGATCCTGCTCTACCTACTGCCCTGGGCGCACACCCTTGACTGGCTGGGCGTCGTCGCGTTCATCGTGATGTTGCTGGCCCTGGCCGTCACCGTCGTGACGGGCCTGGACTACCTCATCAAGGCCTGGCAATTGCGCGCCGGGTCCGCCTCGCGCCGCTAGAAGGCACCGCCCGCCAAGACCACCCAGGACCGAAGGAGATGACACAGCCCATGGACGCAAACCCCTGCATCGAGCTCGCCGGCCGGGTCATCGCCGCCGCCAAGGCGGCCGGGACCAGTCTGGCCACCGCCGAATCCCTGACCGCCGGGATGATCGCGGCCACGCTCGCCGAGGTGCCCGGCGCCTCCGCCGTGCTGCAGGGCGGGGTGGTGAGCTACTCGAGTTCCGTCAAGGCCAACGTTCTGGGCGTGGATCCGGCGCTGCTGGCCGAGCGCGGATCCGTCGACGGGGAGGTTGCACGGCAGATGGCCGAGGGTGCCCGGCGCGCCTGCGGCGCCGACCTGGCCGTATCGGCCACGGGCGTCGCGGGTCCCGACGCCCACGACGGCAAGGATGTGGGCACCGTCTTCCTGGGCTACGCGTCGGGATCCGGCAGCGGCTTCACCGAACACCGCTTCACCGGCGACCGGGCACGGATCCGCATCTCGAGCACCGTGGCCGCACTGGAACTCCTTGCTTCCCACCTTGCGCCCAGCAAGCACACAGCTTGATGGGGCAAGGTGGCTATGAATCGTTTTGTGACACCAATGCGGATCGAATTGCGATTGGTGTGGCAAATCACCCAAGGGAATGGCTAAGGTGGGGGCGTGGGAACAAAAAACGACTCCCGGCAGTTATTACCCATGACGGGCACAAAACAGTGACCCGCACCGATCGCCCCACAAGGCATCTAGGACCGGAGAACAAAAGGCAATGCACATGGTCAAGCAACCAGTATCGGTAAACGGTGTGGTCCGTTGGCGTGATGTGGGCCTACAGAGCGAGGTCCGCCGCGATAAAGAGGAGCGCAAGATGGTAGTCCTTCGACATGAAATCGGTGACGTCCTGCGCGACGTTCGTCAACGCCAGGGACGCACCCTGCGCGAAGTCTCCCACAGCGCCCGCGTCTCCCTGGGATACCTTTCCGAGGTAGAGCGCGGCCAGAAGGAAGCCTCATCCGAGCTTCTCTCCTCGATCTGTGGCGCCCTCGAGGTGCCGCTGTCCCTCATGCTCCGCGAGGTCAGCGACCGCGTTGCCATTGCGGAAGGCATCACCATTCCGGATACGGTCCCCGTGGACCTGACCAGCGAGTTCGCTGGCGAATATCCGGTTGAACTCGGCAAGCGCCTGGCCCCGAGCCACTAGTCAACCCCACACGGACCCGGTGGTGTACCCGGGCTCCGTGGTATCGGCCCCCGTGCCGGTGTCCGTTCCTTTGCGAACAGGACTCCGGTGCGGGGGTCGTTTTGCTTAAGGCGCCCGGGAACCCGTGGCAGAATTGCGAAGGTGCGATTGAGTGATTTCTGGCGTCTGATGGACGACGAGTTCGGTGCGGGCTATTCCCGCACGTTGGCTTCCACCCTGGTGCTCTCCGCCGTCGGCGGGGTGAGCGCGCAGGACGCGCTGGCCAAGGGGGTCCCTCCGCGGGATGTGTGGCTGGCCATGTGCGAGATGCAGGATGTGCCGCCCGAGCGCCGGCTGGGCAGGGACCAGCCGATCCGGGAGCGGTAGAATATTCGAGGAACACGCCCACCGCTTTCGAATATCTGTTCGGAAGAGTGTAGAGTTCTCAGTGAGAGTTCGTCAGGGGGCGCGGCCGGGTTTTCCACAGCCGCGACGCCCTGAAACCAAAGTGTCGGCCACCCGTCGTACGCTCGTGGATAGACAAAGAGTACCGGCCAAACCCCTCATCGGGTGGCCCTAACAACCGAGGTGAACAATGGCCGTTGGTAAAGATCGCGAGAAGGCCCTCGAAGCTGCACTTGCACAGATCGACAAGCAATACGGCAAGGGCTCGGTCATGCGACTGGGCGACAAGACCGTTGCACCCATTGCCGCCATCCCCACCGGATCGGTGGCACTCGACATCGCCCTGGGCATTGGCGGCCTGCCGCGTGGCCGCGTGGTGGAGATCTACGGTCCGGAATCCTCCGGTAAGACCACGGTTGCCCTGCACGCCGTCGCCAGCGCCCAGCGCATGGGCGGCATCGCCGCCTTCATCGACGCCGAGCACGCTCTTGATCCCGAATACGCCAAGAAGCTGGGCGTCGACACCGACGCGCTGCTGGTTTCACAGCCGGACACCGGCGAGCAGGCCCTGGAAATCATGGACATGCTCGTGGGCTCCGGTTCCGTCGACATCGTCGTGATCGACTCCGTGGCGGCACTCGTGCCCCGCGCCGAAATCGAAGGCGAGATGGGCGACAGCCACGTCGGCCTGCAGGCCCGATTGATGAGCCAGGCGCTGCGAAAGATCACCGGACGCCTCAGCCAGACCCGCACGACGGCGATCTTCATCAACCAGCTGCGTGAAAAGATCGGCGTGATGTTCGGCAGCCCGGAAACCACCACCGGTGGCAAGGCGCTGAAGTTCTACGCATCGATCCGCATCGACGTGCGCCGCATTGAAACGCTGAAGGAAGGCACCGTCCCGGTCGGCAACCGCACGCGCGCCAAGATCGTGAAGAACAAGATGGCCCCGCCGTTCAAGCAGGCCGAATTCGACATCATCTACGGCCAGGGCATCTCGCGCGAAGGCAGCCTCATCGACATCGGCGTGGACCAGGGCTTCGTCAAGAAGTCGGGCGCCTGGTTCACCTACGACGGCGACCAGCTGGGCCAGGGCAAGGAGAACGCGCGGAAGTTCCTGCGCGACAACCCGGACCTCGCCAACGAACTCGAACGCCAGATCCTCGAGAAGCTTGGCATCGGCCAGGCCGCCGAGGACAAGGACGGCGACGGCGACAAGTTGCGCGTGGTCAAGGAGTCCTAGTCCCGTGGGCACCACCAAACACCAGGGCGGTTCGTCCGGCTCCCGTCAGGGAGCCGAACGGCCGCTTTGGTCGTTCCCGGCCGACGGCAATTCGGACTGGGGCGACCCCACGGAGATCCCCGCCTGGGCGCACAGCGAGGCGGCGTCCGCCGCCCCGCCGCCCGAGGAAGCACCCGGACCGCCCGAGGCAAAGCCGGCCTTCGGTGAACGCTCCGGATACGCGGGACGCAGCTCGGCGCGCGCGCCCAAGCGCGGCGCCGGCGGTGCAGGTTCCTGGGGCGGCGGCGGGCGCTCTTCCCAATCCGGGTCGAAGCGCACCTCTGCGCGCCCTCCGCGGACCCGGGACAGGACGCCTCGGGAAGCCAAGGAGCCCGTCGAGCTCACCGACGAGCAATATGCCACCAAGGGACGCGCCGTCATCCTGCGCCAGCTCACCGCCTCGGCCAAGAGCCGCGCGCAGCTGAAAACCAAGCTGCTGGAGAAGGAAATCCCCGAGCACATCGCCGAGGAGCTCCTGGAGCGGTTCGAGGAAATCCAGCTCGTGGACGACGAGGCCTTCGCCGAGGGCTGGGTGCGTTCGCGTTCCCGCAGCCGCGGACTGGCACGGTCGGCGATCAAGCGCGAGCTGCGGGACAAGGGGATCGAGGGCGACATCGCCGAGAACGCCCTGGAGCAGATCGACGAGGAGTCCGAGGAAGCAACCGCCCGCGACCTGGTGGAACGCAAGCTGCGGGCCCCCTCCATGGGGGCGGACAAGGAGAAGAGCGTGCGCCGGCTCGTGGGCATGCTGGCACGCAAGGGCTACGGTCCCGGCATGGCCTTCCGCCTGGTCAACGAGGCCTGGGAAGAGCGATTCGGACCCGATTCGGAGTATTAGTCTCCGGCTTGTCGTCTTCGGCCGGGAACAGGCGGAATTGGGTACCCTTGAGGGGTGACTGCGACCATTTCAATGACCGACGAGCAAGATTCAGCCGCGCCGACCCGTACCTACGAGGTCCGCACCTACGGGTGCCAGATGAATGTCCACGATTCCGAGCGCCTTTCCGGGCTCCTCGAGGCCAGCGGCCTCATCGAGCAGCCATCCGGGGAAGAGATTGCCGACGTCGTGGTCTTCAATACCTGCGCGGTTCGGGAAAATGCGGACAACAAGCTCTACGGAAACCTGGGCATGCTGGCAAAGGTCAAGGAAAAGCGCCCGGACATGCAAATCGCCGTCGGCGGCTGCCTGGCGCAGAAGGACCGGGAAACCATCCTGAAGAAAGCCCCATGGGTCGACGTGGTCTTCGGGACGCACAACGTCGGCTCGCTGCCTGCCCTGCTGGAACGTTCACGGCACAACAACGAAGCGCAACTGGAGATCCTTGAATCCCTCGAGGTCTTCCCGTCCACGCTGCCCACCAAGCGGGACTCGGTGCACTCGGGCTGGGTGTCGATCTCCGTGGGCTGCAACAACACCTGTACCTTCTGCATCGTCCCCTCGCTCCGGGGCAAGGAGCGCGACAGGCGGCCGGGGGAGATCCTGGCCGAGATCGAGGCGCTGGTGGCCGACGGGGTCATCGAGGTGACCCTGCTGGGCCAGAACGTGAACTCCTACGGCGTCGAATTCGGGGACCGGCTGGCCTTCGGCAAGTTGCTGCGCGCCTGCGGGAAGATCGAGGGACTGGAGCGCGTCCGCTTCACCAGCCCGCACCCCGCGGCGTTCACCGACGACGTCATCGAGGCCATGGCGCAGACCCCCAATGTCATGCCCCAGCTGCACATGCCGCTGCAGTCGGGCTCGGACAAGGTCCTCAAGGAGATGCGCCGCTCGTATCGGTCCAAGAAGTTCCTGGGCATCCTGGACAAGGTCCGGGAACTCATTCCGCACGCCGCCATCACCACCGACATCATCGTGGGCTTCCCCGGCGAAACGGAAGAGGACTTCCAGGGGACGCTCGATGTCGTTGCGGCCTCGCGCTTCTCCAGTGCCTTCACCTTCCAATACTCCAAGCGTCCCGGCACACCCGCCGCCGACCTGCCCGGCCAGCTGCCCAAGGCCGTGGTGCAGGAACGCTACGAACGCCTCACCGCCCTGCAGGACCGGATCTGCGCGGAGGAAAACGCCAAGCAAATCGGCCGCACCGTCGAGGTGATGGTCACCGAGCATGCAGGTCGCAAGTCCGGGGAAACCCACCGGCTCTCCGGACGGTCCACCGACCAGCGCCTCGTGCACTTCTCCGTCCCCGCGGGCGGGGAAACCCCGCGCCCCGGCGACCTGGTCACCGTCCCCGTGACCGGTGCCGCAGCCTTCCACCTGGTCTCGGACCCCGCGTCCCTCGGGGACTACTCGGTGCGCCGATCGCGGGCAGGCGATGCCTGGGACCGTTCGCAGGCGGACTCCTGCGGGGTCCCGGCCACCGGCGCACCCGCAAGCGGCGGCGTGTCCCTGGGCATGCCCGCGCTTCCCCCGCGCAAGTAGGGCACCGGCCATGAACCTTCCGGTGATTGCCGTCCTGGGACCGACCGGGACCGGCAAGTCCGACCTGTCCATCGCCCTGGCCCAGGAACTGGGCGGGGAAATCGTGAACGCGGACGCCCTGCAGTTCTACCGCGGGATGGACATCGGCACGGCCAAGCTTCCGGTCGCCGAGCGCGGCGGGATCCCGCACCACCTGCTCGACATCATGGACGTCCGCCAGGAGGCGAGCGTGGCGCGCTTCCAGGCCGAGGCCCGCCAGGTATTCGACGAGATCCGCGGCCGTGGTCTGGTGCCCATCCTGGTCGGCGGGTCCGGCCTGTACGTGCGCGCGGCCCTGGACGAGATCGACTTCCCGCCCACCGATCCCGCCGTTCGCCGGCGCCTGGAAGCCGAGGCCGCCGAGGCGGGCATCGGCGCGCTGGCCGCGCGCCTGGCAGTCGTGGATCCGGAATCGGCGGCCAGGAACCTCGATGACAGGCGCCTGATCCGCGCCCTGGAGGTCCACGAAATCAGCGGCAAGCCGTTCAGCTCCTTCATGCCGCAGCGGAAGTACCACGCCCCGGCGACCCAGATCGGCCTGAACCTGGACCGCGCAGTGCTGCACGAACGGTTGGCGGCACGGGTGGGCATGATGGTGGACCTTGGCCTGCTGGAAGAGGTGCGCCGGCTCGACGGCCAGGGGCTGCGTGAGGGGAAGACGGCCTCGCGGGCCATCGGCTATGCGCAATTCCTGGCCGTGCTCGACGGCACCATGTCGGTGAAGGACGCCACGGAGAAAACGGTCATCGCGACACGTCAATTTGCCCGGCGCCAGGTCACCTGGTTCGGGGCCGATGACCGGGTGAACTGGTTCGACCCGACGGACAAGACACTGGTGCCACAGGTGCTGGCCCGTATCCGGGAATCCTGATTCCGCACGCACTGGCCCGGCCAGATGGACGTATTGGCGCGTGAGGGATTATCCGGCGATTCGGGACCAGGCTCAATCATGGTCATTGAGCACTTTTCTTGACAACCTTGACACCATTGCCCACCATCCGAGTCGATGGCATTCCGGGAGCGCGACGGCACACCCCGTGGCGCATCGGATTAGTGCCTGTTGCGGAAGGCCGCGGCTGCCCTCAGGGCTTCCTCGGCCACAACCTCATAGTTTTCACGTCCCTGCGTCAACGTCATGGACTCTTCGCCGTACTTCTCGTAGGCCAAATCGACCAGCTGACCAGGCTCCTTGATGTCCAAGGCGTTGATGATATGGCCCAGATCAGCAATATCCTTGGGTCGTTCCGCAGCGACCTTCATGGCGGCAAGCGTAGGTAGGTCTGCCAGCTGGATGGCTGCGGAGGAACCATCAGGGGCGGCCATCCAAGTCGCATCTTCCGGGAGGAACGCCATCGCGGGAATTGATCCAATCCGCGGGCAGGGCATATTCGACAGCCATCTCGCGCGCCACTTGTTCGACGGCGGCAGCACTCTTGTAACGCGCGTCGATGTCTCCGGTTCCCCGGTCAATGAGTCCATGGAGTAGAAGGGCGGCTCCACCGACAACTTGGATGTCCAGCGCGACGCCGCGGGCATGCAACCTTGCCTCTAAGTCCGCCAAGAGTCTGACGATGTCCTCACGCCGGAAACTTCCTGAGCTCACGCGCTGACCAGATCACGTTCACGGATCCACACGTTCAAGGTTTCCATTTCTGGAGGCGTTTCCTTGCGAATCAAATTCTTCATGCGGTCGCCTACCGGATACAGCTTCTCTGACAAGAACACTGGTGCGGCCGACGGCCGGATGCTCCGTGCCCACTGCGGGACAGGTGTTCCGGTCTTGCGGGCAACCCAACGCGTGATGGCGCCAAGCGCGGTCAGATACTCCGTGTCCTTCACGCACGGAGCCGTAAACATGAGGGCGCGACGAGCCCTCAGCGAGGCGCTTGCGTACTCGCCGATCAGACGTAGAGCGAACTCGTAATCCCCAGCCTCGAGTGTTTTCTCAAATTCCCGGGCGAAGTTCTCTCCTTGGATGTCCTCCGATGTGGCTCCGGGAGCGTCGAAGTCAAGCTTCTCCAGGGCGCGAAGGGCGAGTCCGAGAGAAGCGCTATCCTTCCCGGCCTCCAGCTCGACGATAAATTTGCGGGAAGTGCCGATGGCGTCGGCCAGTGCCTGCTGGGTGTAGCCCAACATCCTGCGTCGATCACGAATTTTGCCGCCTAGTGCATCCGCCGTGAAGCTGTTTGTGCCCATGCCCCCATTCTGTCACCGATCGGTTACATAGTCGAGTGATGCGCCACCGGATCTGCTGGTTTGGGCGCAAGGGATTTGCGGCACGTATTCTTAAGGCCATGAGCGCGAACGCCCCCACA
Organism: Paeniglutamicibacter sp. MACA_103; assembly: GCF_045798555.1. NCBI lineage: Bacteria > Bacillati > Actinomycetota > Actinomycetes > Micrococcales > Micrococcaceae > Paeniglutamicibacter > Paeniglutamicibacter sp. MACA_103. The sequence continues at coordinate 38,669 of NZ_JBIXLN010000013.1, forward strand.
CCAGAGACCACCCCGAGCCTGCAGTCCGTCGTGGGGCGGCTTCCCTATGCCAAGGGGCATGGGACAGGAAACGATTTCGTCCTCGTTGCCGACCCCTCGGATGAGCACCGGCTTGACCGGGAACAGGTCGCTGCCCTGTGCGACAGGCACCGCGGCATCGGCGGCGACGGCCTGATCCGCGCGGTTCCCTCCGCCTCCCTGGCCGAGGGGCGCGAAGTCCTGGAATCGAACCCCGACGCCTACTGGTTCATGGACTACCGCAACGGCGACGGATCGATCTCGGAGATGTGCGGCAACGGGGTGCGCGTGTTCGTGCACTTCCTGCTGAGCGAAAAACTGGTCGACCTTCCGGTCGGTTCCCGGCTTTCCATCGGAACCCGCGCCGGCGTGAAGGTCGTGACCCGGCTAGAGGACGGCTATGCCGTGGACATGGGGCCCTGGGAGTTCATCTTCGAGCAGGCGGCCACCCAAAACGGGCTTGACTCGCGGGTGTTGACCGCCGGCCTGGACAAGGCGCGCGGAGCCCTGAGCATTTCCATGGGCAACCCCCACACCGTCGTGGCCGTGGCCAACGCCGGCGAGCTGGAGGGCGCGGAACTCTTTGCGATCCCCGACGTCCAGCCGGTGCCCCCGCAGGGAACGAACGTTGAATACGTCCTGGCCGCAGACCCCGTCGTCCAGGACGGCGTGGGGTCGCTGCGCATGCGCGTGCACGAACGCGGCGTGGGGGAGACACTGTCGTGCGGCACCGGGGCCTGCGCCGCCGCCGCAGCCACCCGCCATTGGGCCCAGGCCCAAGACACCCTCAGCTGGAAGGTCCAGGTGCCCGGAGGCGAGGTGGGCATCGAGTTCACCCAAGGCGCCACGGGGCGCGAACACGTGGTGCTCAGCGGCCCCGCGGTCCTGGTGTCCCGGGGCGAGATCACCGAGAACTGACAACGATGGCCGGATTCCCGCGGGGGAATCCGGCCATCGGCGCAAGGGGGCTAGGAAGCCTCGGGACGGGCCACGCGCAGGATGCGGAAGGCCTTGTCCGTCGAGACCCGCTCGATGCTCCAGTCCTGAGGCAAGACCGTGCCCAGCCACTTCTGCAGGGAATCGGCGCCCAGGTTCTTCTGGACCACCAGCCAGGCGATGCCGCCCGGGGCCAGGCGCGGCAGCCACAGCAACAGCAGTTCGTGCAGGGCCTCCTTGCCGATCCTGATGGGCGGGTTGGACCAGATCGTGTTGTAGGTGAGCTCCGGGTCGATCGCCTCGGGAAGCGCAACCACGACGTTCTTCAATCCCAGGGCCGCGGCGTTGTCGCGGGTCAGGGCGAGGCTTCGTTCATTCACGTCCACCCCGTACACCGTCGCCGCGGGTGAGGCCATGGCCATCGACAGCGCGATGGGTCCCCAGCCGCAGCCGATGTCGAGCAGGTTCCCTTGCTCCGCGGGGTCCGGAACGCCGTCCAAAAGTATGGCGGTTCCCTTGTCGATCCTGTCCGGGCTGAAGATGCCGCCGGAGGTTTGCACCTTGTGCGCGGTGCCGCGCAACTCGACGCTGATGTGGCGCCGCTTCTCCGGGGTGGAAGGCTGGGCGCTGAAATAATGTTCCGGGCTCATCTTGGCAGGTTAACCGCCTGGGGGCGGCAAACCCAAACCCGAGGCCCGAAATCGGGTCGCAACGATGTGTGAGATGCCTCAAGGCGCAATGCCGGGACAAGTGATAGAGTTTTCCGTATGACTTTCCTGTAAGACGCACAAACACGCGATCGACCCCTAGGTCCTTCCTCCCGCCGAGCCGTTGGCTCCCTGGCCGGAGACCGACCCCGCCGGGCGATCCGATGTCGCGCCGAAAAGTCATTTGGCCGGAGCCGACCGTCGAAAACATCCCGTGTCCCGGGAAACCCAGGTCCCTTCGGTGCAGCATCCCGCTCCGGGATCGACATGGCCGGCGCCGCATCCACCTCACCCGGCACCACGCATTCGCCAGCCACACCCGAACGAGCCCGAGCCTCGTTCCGGCCACCGACACCAAATATCGGGGGCGGCCCGTCCACACGCGGCGCCCCGGCCAAGGAGCAAGACATGCATCCATTCACCGAACACGGACACCCACGCAATCAATCAACGCACGAGGACGCTTCTGTCGGTGCGGGGCACTATTCTGGATTACAGCGAACTAAGGGGAATATGACCAATCCACAGCTTTCCGGCCCGCAGGACAACGACATGGACGAGGCCCAGCTCCAGGCAGCCATCGAACGGATCCTCGCCAGCGACAAGGCCGCGGCCAGCAAGAGCACCCACTTCGGTGCTCCCGAGGACGAGGGTGTCCTGTCCGGACGCGCGCAGGCCCTGAGCAAGCTCTCCGGCGAGCATTCCTCCACCGACGGGGACCAGCAGGAACTGGCCGAACGCCGCGCCCTGAAGCGCGGGGCCAGCCACTCCACCGAACTCGAGGATGTCACCGAGGTCGAATACCGCCAGCTGCGCCTCGAACGCGTGGTGCTGGCCGGCATCTGGAACGAGGGGACCGCCCAGGACGCGGAAAACTCGCTGCGGGAATTGGCCGCCCTGGCCGAGACCGCGGGCTCGGAAGTCCTCGACGGACTGGTGCAGCGCCGCGCGAAGCCGGACCCGGGCACCTACCTGGGGTCGGGCAAGGCCATGGAACTGCGCGAGATCGTCTCCGCCACCGGGGCGGACACCGTCATCATCGACACCGAGCTGGCCCCGTCCCAGCGCCGTGCCCTGGAAGACGTCGTCAAGGTAAAGGTCATTGACCGCACCGCGTTGATCCTGGACATCTTCGCCCAGCACGCCAAGAGCCACGAGGGCCGCGCCCAGGTGGAGCTGGCCCAGCTCGAGTACCTGCTGCCGCGCCTGCGTGGCTGGGGCGAATCGATGTCCCGCCAGGCCGGTGGCCGCGTGGGTGCCGCCGGCGGCGGAATCGGCTCGCGCGGCCCGGGTGAAACCAAGATCGAACTGGACCGCCGGCGCATTCGCGACCGCATGGCCAAGCTCCGCAAGGAGATCAAGGGAATGCTCCCGGCCCGCGAGGCCAAGCGCGCGAACCGCAAGCGCAACGCGGTGCCGTCGGTGGCCATTGCCGGCTACACCAACGCCGGGAAGTCCTCGCTGCTGAACCGTCTCACCGACGCCGGGGTGCTGGTCGAAAACGCCCTGTTCGCGACCCTGGATCCCACGGTCCGCCAGGCCGAGACCCGCGACGGGCTGAACTACACGCTCGTGGACACCGTCGGCTTCGTGAAGTCGCTGCCCACCCAGCTGGTCGAGGCCTTCCGCTCCACGCTGGAGGAAGTCGCCGACTCGGATTTGATCCTTCACGTCGTCGACGCGGCGCACCCGGACCCGGAGGGCCAGATCCAGGCCGTGCGCGAGGTGCTCAACGACGTGGACGCGCGAAACATCCCGGAGATCATCGTCCTGAACAAGGCCGACGTGGCCGACCCGTTCGTGGTCGAGCGGCTGCGCCAGCGCGAGCCGAACCATGTGATCGTCTCGGCACGCACCGGAGAAGGCATCCAGGAACTGCTCGAAAAGATCAGCGCCGCAATCCCGAGGCCCAATGTCCAACTAGAATTGATGATTCCCTATGATCGAGGCGACGTGGTCAACAAGCTCCACGGCGCCGAGGCCGAGATCCTGGCCGTCGAACACACCGAAACGGGAACCCGCATGATGGTGAAGGTCCGCGAAAGCATGGCCGCAGAAGTGGAGCAATTTAGTATTCATGGCTGAGGAATCAGAGGTCATCGCCCTGTTGGACGAAGCGGTGTCCAGCATGGGCGGGCAAAGCCGGCCGGGCCAACACGAAATGACGCGCCAGGTTGTGAGGGCCATGGAATCCGGCGAACACCTGCTGGTGCAGGCGGGAACCGGAACCGGCAAGTCGATGGCCTACCTGGTCCCGGCCTTGGCCCACGCCCTGGAAGCGGAGAAGCCCGTGGTGATTTCCACCGCAACGCTGGCGCTCCAGGCCCAGATCGTCGGCCGAGACGTGCCGCGCCTGCTGAGCTCGCTGAAGGGCAAGCTGCCGCGTGAAATGGACGTGGCCCTGGTCAAGGGCCGCTCCAACTACGTGTGCCAGTACAAGCTCAGCGGCGGGTACCCGGACGACGACGAGGGTGCCCTGTTTTCGCTCGAGTCCGGAACCCCCGTGCTCGGCGGAGCCGAGGGTCCCGGCTCGGCGCTGGGCCAGGAAGTGGTGCGCCTGCGGCAGTGGGCCGAGCGCACCGACACCGGCGACCGCGACGACCTGACCCCCGGGGTCAGCGACAAGGCCTGGCGCCAGGTCTCGGTCAGCGCGATGGACTGCCTGGGTTCCCAAAAGTGCCCCATGGCCTCCGAATGCTTCAGCGAGCTGGCCCGCGCCCATGCGGCCAGCGCCGACGTCGTAATCACCAACCACGCCATGCTGGCCGTCTCGGCCTTCGAGGGCCTGGCCGTGCTTCCGGACTTCGACACCGTCATCATCGACGAGGCCCACGAACTGCAGGACCGCGTAACCAGCTCGGTGACCCGGCCGCTGTCGGTCAACATGGTCCAGACCGCGGCCTCCGCCGCCCGCAAGCACTGCTCGGTGAGTGTTGATTCGCTGAACCAGGGGGCCAAGGCCCTGCAGCGTGCCCTGGAGGGCGTCCCCACCGGGCTCATGGCCCGCGGGCTGAACGAGGACCAAGAGGCCGCGATCAACCAGATCGCCGAGGCCGCGCGCGTGGTCCTCTCCGACTCCAAGCCCGAGGCCAACGCCCCGGCCGACGGCGGACGCCAGATGGCCCGCTCGCAGGTCATGTACCTGGTGGAGCAGTGCACCAAGATGCTTGAAATGACAGAGGAGCGCGAGGTGATCTGGGCGTCGCGGCCCGGCCACTTCAGCCCGGGGGAGGGCTACGTCCAGCCCGACGAATCCAGCCAGCCGACCTTGATGGTCGCGCCGCTCTCGGTCGCGGGGAAGCTCCGGGAAGGCCTCTTTGACGGCCGCACCGTGATCCTCACGAGCGCGACCCTGGCCATCGGGGCCGCCTTCGAGCCGGTTGCCGGTTCCCTGGGACTCGTGGGCGACGGCGCACCGACCTGGAACGGCGTCGACGTGGGCAGCCCCTTCGACTATCCCAAGCAGGGCATCCTTTATGTTGCCAAGCACCTGCCCAAGCCGGGGCGCCAGATGTCCCAGGAGACGCTGTCGGAGATCGAGGACCTGATCAAGGCCTCCGGCGGAGGGGCGCTGGCGCTGTTCACCTCGCGCCGCGCGGCCGAGGAAGCGGCCGAGATCCTGCGTGCGCGCCTGGACATCCCCATCCTGTGCCAGGGCGAATCCAGCATGAAGGCCCTGGTCGACCAGTTCTCCGCAGAGCCGGACACGTGCCTCTTTGGCACCATGACGCTGTGGCAGGGCGTGGACGTGCCGGGCAACGCCTGCCGCCTGGTCATCATCGACAAGATCCCGTTCCCGCGTCCCGACGATCCGCTGTCCTCGGCACGGAGCCGGGACGTCGCAAAGCACGGAGGAAACGGTTTCATGGCCGTGGCCGCAAGCCATGCCGCGGTGCGGCTGGCCCAGGGTGCGGGACGCCTGATCCGTTCGGTCAACGACAAGGGCGTGGTCGCGGTGCTGGACTCGCGGCTGGCCACCGAACGCTACGGGACCTTCCTGCGAGCATCCCTGCCACCGCTGTGGGCCACGCCGAACAAGGCCACCGTCATCTCCGCGCTCGAAAGGCTCAGCGAAGGCTGAGTCCCCGTCGCCCTGCCCCTGCCGGTTGCGGCTGATGGGCATGGAAACGAAAAACACCCTTGGGGGCCGATCACTGGATCGGCCCCCAAAGGTGTTTTGGGATGAGTTGCGGCGGCGGTCCTAGACCGAACGCATGACCGATACAACCTTGCCCATGACGGTTGCGGCGTCACCAAGGATCGGTTCGTATCGGGAGTTCTGCGGCAGCAGCCAAGTGTGCCCGTCACGCTGGCGGAAGGTCTTCACGGTGGCCTCGTCTTCGAGCAAGGCGGCCACGATGTCGCCGTTGTTGGCCGTCTGCTGGCGCCTCACGACAACCCAGTCGCCGTCGCAAATGGCTGCATCGATCATGGAGTCACCGCTGACCTTCAGCATGAAGAGCTCGCCGTGTCCCACCAGCTGGCGCGGCAGTGCGAAGACGTCCTCAACCACCTGGTCGGCCAGGATCGGACCGCCGGCGGCGATGCGTCCGACCAGCGGAACCATCGCGGTGTCCGCGGAGGTCGTCAGGTCCGAGACGTTCATCCCGTTGGCCGCCTTGAGGTCAGGCTGCCCCTCCACGACCTCGAGCTTCGCCTCGTTCTTGAGCTGCAGCGGCAGCAGGATCTCCATCGCACGTGGGCGGCGCGGATCGCGCCTGATGTAGCCAAGCTTCTCGAGCTGGCTGAGCTGGTGAGTCACGCTCGAGAGGCTGGCAAGCCCCACGGCATCCCCGATTTCCCGCATCGAGGGCGGGTACCCGTTGCTGCTTACGGAGCGCTGGATGGTCTCCAGGACCTTCTTCTGGCGAATGGTCAGGCTCTTCGCGTCGCGTCGAGGGGTTCGTTGTTCGGTCGTCATTGTCAATGCCTCATCCCGATCGTCGCCGGTTGCCCGCGCGTGCCGCAAATTGTCGGTGTGGGCTGATGTAGTAAATACATCGCCCCACAACCACCATCCTAGTAGACAAAGTCACTGCTTTCAAAGATTTGTTCGAACGGATCTGGACACGTGTCGTCGAAAAGTGCTAGAAATAAGATACGCACTACGAACACATGTTCGAAAGGTGCGTTCGAATAATCGTCGCATGTTCGATTGCGGCCCCCCGGGCCCCCGTCGGCAAAGCGAATTCAGAGGAAAGGCAAAGACGTGGCAAACACTGCTTTCTCGGCCCCGCTCCACCTTGTAACATCCAACGACTACCTGCCGGAGCCGCAGCCATCGCTGGCGCCCCTGCGGCTTACCCGACGCGGAAAATTCGTGCTGATCGGGCTGCCCATCTTCGTGGTGAGTGCCGCGGTTCTGATGCTCCTGGGCCTGTTCCTCTCCCCGGCCAACGCCTCGGCGGACATCCCGCTGGGCGTGGAGGCCGTCACCGTCACGGTCATCGAGGGCGACACCCTGTGGGGAATTGCCCGCGAATTCGCCCCGCAGCTCGAACCCCGCGAGGCGGTCCGCCAGATCGGCGACCTCAACAACCTCAACAGCTCGGTGTTGCTCCCCGGCGCGGAACTCTTCGTTCCCACCGGAAGCTAGGGCACCGTCCGCCGGAGCCCCTGGGTTCATTGAGAACCGATTATTACCCTGGGCACCGGCGAAGATTCTCGGGCCCACCGGCCCCCGCCGTAGACTTGACCCGTGAATGAACGGCTAAATCGCCTGGCAAATCTGCCCCTGCGAGAAAATCTTCAAGGTCTCGAACCCTACGGCGCACCCCAAATTGACGTACCCATCCAATTGAACGTCAATGAAAACACGCACCCGCTGCCCGCGGAAGTGCATCGCGCCATTGTCGAAGAAGTCTCAGCGGCCGCCGTCGGACTGAACCGCTACCCCGATCGTGAATTCACCGAACTGCGTGAACGGCTTGCGGCCTACCTCGGCCACGGGCTCGAGGCCGACAACGTCTGGGCCGCCAACGGCTCCAACGAGGTCCTCCAGCAAATCCTGCAGGCCTTCGGCGGGCCGGGACGCTCAGTCATGGGTTTCCCTCCCACCTACTCGATGTACCCCCTGCTGGCCTCCGGGACGGACACCACCTATGTCCCGGGTGTGCGTTCGGCGGACTACGGACTTTCGGCGGCCGATGCCGCGGCGCAGGTCCGCGAGGCGGCGCCGAACATCGTCATCCTGTGTTCACCCAACAACCCCACCGGTACCGCGTTGGGCCTGGATGTCGTCGAAGCGGTCTACGAAGCAGGCAAGGCCAGCAACGCCATCGTGATCGTCGACGAGGCGTATGCGGAATTCGCGCACACCGGGACGCTCTCGGCGCTTTCGCTGTTGCCCGGCCGCGAACGGCTCATCGTTTCGCGGACCATGTCCAAGGCCTTCGCCCTGGCCGGTGCGCGCCTCGGCTACCTGGCCGCGGCCCCGGAAGTCTCCGATGCCATCCGCCTGGTGCGGCTGCCCTACCACCTCTCGGCCGTGACCCAGGCAACCGCGAATGCGGCACTGAAGCACGCCGACATCCTGCTGGCCAACGTCGAGGCCATCAAGGTGCAACGCGACCGCATCGTCAACGAGCTCACGCGCATGGGCCTGCACCCGGCCTCCAGCGACTCCAACTTCGTGTTCTTCGGGGGAGTCAAGGACACCAAGGCCATCTGGGCGGGACTGCTCGAGGCCGGAGTGATCGTCCGGGACGTCGGGATTCCCGGCCACCTGCGGGTCACCGCGGGAACCGAGGACGAAACCACCGCGTTCCTTGTCCGTCTCGAGGAACTGCTCAATCAGGGTCCTCACACGCCCGCACGCTAAACTTGGGGGCGGTGGCGCTGGTGCCGGCGGGCGGCTTGCAGAAATTGCCGGCCGCACACCTGCCAGCCGCCGCCCCACATCCTCGTCTCAACGCCTGATCTAAAGGAATGTGCATGTCTGCCGAAAAACTCACGGGTCGTCGCGCTCGCCTCGAACGCATCACCAGCGAGTCCTCCATCTTTGTCGAGCTTGATCTGGACGGCACCGGCCGCTCGGAAATCAGCACCAGCGTCCCGTTCTACGACCACATGCTGACCGCGCTGTCGAAGCACTCGCTCATCGACCTCACGGTGCGCGCCACCGGCGACACCCACATCGATGTGCACCACACCGTCGAGGACACCGCCATCACCATCGGCGAGGTGCTGCGCACCGCACTGGGCAACAAGGCCGGCATCCGCCGCTTCGGCACCGCCTACGCCCCCCTGGACGAGGCCCTGGCCCGCGCCGTGGTCGACATCTCCGGGCGCCCCTACCTGGTCCACGGCGGCGAGCCGGCCGGCCAGGAATACCACTTGATCGGCGGCCACTTCACCGGTTCGATGACCCGCCACGTGTTCGAATCGCTGACCTTCCACGCCCAGATCTGCGCCCACATCGAGGTGCTCTCCGGACGCGATCCGCACCACATCGTCGAGGCCCAGTTCAAGGCCCTGGCCCGCGCCCTGCGCGATGCGGTGGAAATCGACCCGCGGATCGGCGACGCCATCCCTTCCACCAAGGGTGCGCTGTAGATGGCGGCCAAGACCGTCACGGTCCTGGACTACGGATCCGGCAACGTCCGCTCGGCCGTCCGTGCCCTTGAGGCCGCCGGCGCGCAGGTCAAGCTCTCGGCCAAGCCCGAGGACATCCTCGAGTGCGACGGGCTCTTCGTTCCCGGCGTGGGTGCCTTCGCCGCCGTCATGCAGGCGCTCAAGGACGTCGGAGCGATCCGCTGGATCGGCCGCCGCATCGCCGGGGGCCGCCCGGTGCTCGGCGTCTGCGTCGGCCACCAGGTCTTCTTCGACGAGGGCGTGGAGCACGGGATCCGCACCGAGGGGCTGGGCGAATGGCCTGGCACCGTGGAGCTGCTCAAGGCACCCGTCGTCCCGCACATGGGATGGAACACCGTCACCCCGCCGGCCGGAAGCAAGCTCTTTGCCGGGATCGAGGACGAGCGGTTCTACTTCGTGCACTCCTACGCGGTGCAGGAATGGAACTTCGACGTCGCCCAGCCCAAGATGGTCCCGCCGCAGGTGACCTGGGCCGAGCACGGGGTTCCGTTCATCGCCGGTGTTGAAAACGGGCCGCTCTGCGCCCTGCAGTTCCACCCGGAGAAGTCCGGGGAAGCCGGGGCCAAATTGCTGCGCAACTGGCTGGGGACCCTGTAAACCATGTGGTCCATCGTCCTCATGGGAGTCGCCGGCTTGCTGGCCGGCGGCGCACTCTCGCTGCGCCAGCAACGCGCCCACATCTCCTGGATCATCGCCGCCTGGGCGCTGGCCGGGGCGGCGCTCTTCTGCGCCTACCTCCTCACGCTCTAACCATCGGGCAACACACCGGCTTGATTCGGCCGGTCCTCCGCACCGCACCCACCGGCAGAAGCACGCCGGCCCGGAAAACCAAGGAATGATCATGACCGAGAACCAAAACAACATCCTGGAATTGCTGCCCGCCGTGGACGTGGCCGACGGCCAGGCCGTGCGCCTGGTCCAGGGCGAGGCCGGATCCGAAACCGGTTACGGCGACCCGCTTGAGGCCGCGCTGGCCTGGCAGAACGCCGGAGCCGAATGGGTGCACCTGGTGGACCTGGACGCCGCCTTCGGCCGTGGCCACAACACCGAAATCCTGGGCCGCATCGCCAGCGAACTGACCATCAAGGTCGAGCTCTCCGGCGGCATCCGCGACGACGAGTCCCTCGAACGCGCCCTGGAATTCGGCGCCACGCGCGTGAACCTGGGTACCGCCGCCCTGGAAAACCCGGAGTGGACCGCACGGGCCATCGCCCGTCACGGCGACAAGATCGCCGTGGGCCTGGACGTGCGCGGCACCACGCTGTCGGGCCGCGGCTGGACCAAGGAAGGCGGGGACATCTGGGAGGTCCTGGCCCGCCTGGAAGAGGCCGGATGCGCCCGCTACGTCGTCACCGACGTGACCAAGGACGGAACGCTGCGCGGCCCCAATGTCGAGTTGCTGGCCGAAATGTGCAAGCGCACCTCCAAGCCCGTCATCGCCTCCGGCGGCATTTCCAGCCTCGAGGACCTGCGCGTGCTGCGCGAGCTGGTCCCCAACGGCGTCGAGGGCGCCATCGTGGGCAAGGCCCTGTACGCGGGCAAGTTCACCATGGCCGAGGCGCTGGACGTCGCCGGACGCCGCTAAGGCACACCCGCCGGCGCCGGCCGACGGCACCAAGCACTGCATCGGAAGGGGACAGGGCCGCGGCCCTGCCCCCTTTCGGGTGTTCGGGGAGGGGACGTCGGCGGGCGAGCTTCGCCACACCCCGGAGCGCCGGCGCGGGACGAATCGGCCCGGCACATGGGCACCGGCGGCGGGGGCCCGAACCCCGCGATCCGCCGCTGACGTGGGCGCAAGATAGCATGTGGATATGAGCGCGAAATCTCCTTCTTCCCCCGCCGGCCAGGGCGCCGAACGCCACCTGCCCGGACACATCGCCGCCGCCCTGGCGCGCGCCGGCGGACCCGGCGATTCCGCCGGGCAGGACTGGGAAGGACGGGACCTGTCCGGAGAAGGCAACCCGCTGCACAATTTCGACAACGACAACGGCCTGATCGACGCGGGGCTCAAGGCGGCACTCGACGGGCTCGTCGCCGGAACCGGCGACGAGCAGCAGGTCCACGCCGCCCTGGCCGGAGCCCGCGTCTACATCGCCGTCGTGGCGCAGCTGGCCGAAGGCGGCCTGGGGGAGCACGGCTTCGCCGAGGACAAGGAAGCCGACATGGCCCTGGTCACGCTCAACGCCCCCGACGGCCGCAAGGCCCTGCCGGTGTTCAGCAGCGTCGAGAACCTCCAGGCCTGGCACGCCGAGGCCCGCCCCGTCGCCGTCTACGCGCCCCGGGCAGCGCTCTCGGCAGTGAGCGAGGACGCGCAAATGCTGGTCCTGGACCCCGGCGCCGACTTCACCTTCGTCCTGCGCCGCCCCGGCATGTGGGCCCTGGCCCGGCAACAGGAATGGATTCCCAGCTACCTCAGCGAGGACCTGGCCGCGGTGGTGGCCGAACAGGCCGGAAGCGAGGAAGCGCTGGCCGCGATCCGGATCGTTCCGGGCCGAGGGGTGGGAACACGCACCGCCGCCGGCGCCTCCGTGGCGGGCGGGGGATCCGGACCGGAACTGCGCCTGGAATTCACCTTCCGTCCGGGCACCGACGAGGCGGGGGCCCGCGAGTGCGTCTCGCGGATCCACGCACGGCTCGCGGCGAACCAGGAGTTCGCGGAGAACGTCGACTCGCTCGAGGTTGCCCTCAAGGCAGCGGATCCCGGCACACAGGCATGAAATTCGGCCGTTACGGCCAGTTGCTGCGGCAACCGGGCGTGGCACCGCTGCTGCTGATCGGCATGGTGGCACGGCTTCCGCACGCCGCGGTCGGCATGCTCCTGCTGCTGCACCTTGTCAACGAACTGGGGCTGGACTGGGGACCCGCGGGCCTGGTGGTCGGCTTGATGACCATCGGCATCGCCCTGGGTGCGCCCTGGCGCGGTCACGTGGTGGATCTCTACGGACTGCGCAGGGCACTGATCCCGTCCATCATCGCCGAGGCCGTGGTGTGGAGCATCGTTCCCCAGGTGTCCTTCCCGTGGGTGTTGCCGCTGGTGTTCCTCGGCGGGCTCTTTTCGCTGCCGGTCTTTTCCGTGGTCCGCACGGCGCTGGGCGTGATGACCACGGGGGAGACCCGGCGCTCGGCCTTCGCCCTGGATGCCATGGGCACCGAGCTGGTCTTCATCGTGGGCCCCGCGTCCGCGGGGATCGTGGCCACGTCCCTGGACACCACCGTCGGGATGATCGCCATCGCCGCCGCGGCCTCGCTCAGCGGCGTGGCGCTGATGGTCCTGAATCCGCCCACCCGCTCGGGCCAGCCCGGGGCCGTGGCCGCGAAGGCCAACCCGCACGAAGAACGCCTCGGGGCCGAGGCCTCGCTCATTGCCGCCGGCCCCGGCGGCCTGGCCGACGTCGAGGGCGAATTGATCCTTGCGGGATCCAAGTCGGCACGGGCGCGCGTTGCCGCCCGCGGACGCAGCTTCCGCCACAAGTTCGGCTGGGTCAGCGCCTCGGTGATCGCGGTGTTCATTGCCGCCTCCGGTGCTGGGCTGGTGCTCTCGGGCACCGAGGTCGGCATCCTGTCGCTGCTCGATGAACAGGGCAGCGAGGGGCAGCTGGGCATCGTGTTCCTGTTCTGGTGCGGCGCCTCGCTGGTGGGCGGGCTTCTCTACGGCAGCCAGAACCGGCGCATCTCACCGATCGTCCTGTTGCTGGCAATGGCGGTGCTCACGGTCCCCATGGCGTTCGCCACCAACACGTGGACGCTGGCGCTGCTCTCGATCCTCCCCGGCATGCTGTGCGCGCCGGTGCTTTCGGCGGCCTCCGAGTGGCTGACCGACCTGGTCGCGGAAAAGCGGCGCGGGGAAGCCATGGGTTGGTATGGATCCGCGCTGACCAGCGGCACGGCCCTGGGCTCGCCGGTCACCGGTGCCACCGTGGACCAATTCGGCGCCTACGCGGGCTTCATCGTGGTCGGCGTGATCGGCGCACTGGTGTGCGCCGTGGCCCTGGTCGCGCAGCAGGTGCGCCGGCGCCGGGCCGCCACCCGGGCGCGCACGCTCATCGAAGACGCCTAAGCGCGTAGCCGGGGCGGAAAACGGGCCCAAAGAAAAAGTGCCCCGCCGTGAGGCGGGGCACTTCTTGGCTGCGCGGCCGGGGACATGGGGCTCGGGATTTCCGGAACCGCCCTGTGAGAAACCTCTCGGCCGCAAGCCAGTGAAATCTTGCAGTGTTACGCGGGAAACGCGGGTGTTAGTTCACCGGGCCGGTGAGCTTTTCGCCCGGGCCCTTGCCCGGCTCGTCCGGGAAGGTCGAGGCCTCGCGGAATGCCAGCTGCAGCGAGCGCAGGCCGTCGCGCAACGGACCGGCGTGCTGGGAGCCGATTTCCGGGGCAGCGGAGGTGACCAAGCCGGCCAGTGCGGTGATGAGTTTGCGGGCCTCGTCGAGGTCCTTCAGTTCTTCGGCGTCGTCGCCTGCGGCCAGTCCGCATTTGACTGCGGCGGCGCTCATGAGGTGAACGGCGGCGGTGGTGATGATTTCAACGGCGGCCACCTCGGCGATGTCGCGGATCTCGTTGGTGGCGTTGTTGGAGTCCGGATTGGTTTCAGGAGTGCTCATACTGCTAAGCTTTCCATAGACCGACTGAATCCGTGTATTTGGAAGCGTCGCCCTCCGGGTGGATGTAACCAAGAATTCATGGATCAGTATGCAAGTGGAGGCCACCTCCCACCCGCAGCAGCCGAATCAGGCGGCCGGGTACGTTCGGTGCCGATGACCCCGCGGGGATTGTCGGCTGGATGAATTTTCATCGATCGAATTTGGGGCCTTCGCCTGCACATGCAGCCGAGGGCCTTTCCTTTTGCTGCGGTGGCCTGGAACTTCGAACTACTCAGGAGCAACACATCAGCGATCCACGCATTAATGATCGAATCCGCGTCCCAGAGGTGCGGCTTGTCGGCCCTGCCGGTGAACAGGTTGGCATTGTCCGTATTGAGGATGCTCTTCGTCTTGCCGTCGAGTCCGACCTTGATCTCGTGGAGGTTGCGCCCACCGCGAAGCCTCCCGTGTGCAAGCTGATGGACTTCGGAAAGTACAAGTACGAGGCCGCAGTCAAGGCACGTGAGACGCGCAAGAACCAGACGAACACCGTGCTGAAGGAAATTCGTTTCCGCCTGAAGATCGACACGCACGACTACGAAACCAAGGTCGGACACGCACTGCGCTTCCTCGGAGCCGGTGACAAGGTCAAGGCCATGATCCAGTTCCGTGGCCGTGAGCAGCAGCGTCCGGAAATGGGCATCCGTCTGTTGAACAAGTTTGCCGAGGCAGTTGCCGAGGTCGGCGTGGTCGAGTCGACGCCCCGCATCGATGGCCGCAACATGGTCATGGTTGTCGGACCGCTGAAGAACAAGGCAGAAGCCAAGGCCGAAGCCCGTCGCCTGGAACAGCGCGATGCGGACAAGGCCAGGGCAGCGAACCCCAAGGCAAAGATGGACACCTCGGAGCCCCAGGGCGACATCGGCGGTTCCGTAGCCGATGTCATCGAGTCGGACATCATGGAAAAGCTTGCCAAGGTACGTGCGGAGGCAGCAGCCGAAGAGGCAGCCGCCGCCGCAGCACCGAAGGTAGCCCCGGTCAGGACCGCTCCCGCAGCGGCCAAGGCCCCCGTCAGGTCGGCACCGGCCCGCGAGGCCTCCAGCCGTCCGGCCGCCGCAAAGGCACCGGCAGCACGTCCGGCAGCCAGCAAGCCGGCAGCGGCAGCGGCTCCCAAGCCGGCCGTCGCAGCCAAGCCTGTTGCGGCTCCGAAGCCAATGGCCGTTCCCAAGCCGATGGCCATGCCACCAAAGCCTGCGGGCAAGCCGGGTCCCAAGCCCGCAACCCGCGCAGCCAAGCCCGGGACGACCAAGTAAGGTCGCCCCGAGCAGGGCACGCTCGCAAGAGCAACACTAGAACCACGGATTCCCCCAAACGCGGGAGTTCGCAAGATCCCCCGGTCCGTAAGGATCCCGGGAGCAAGTAAGGAGAACGGCGGATATGCCGAAGTTCAAGACCCACAGTGGCGCCAAGAAGCGCTTCAAGCTCACCGGTAGCGGCAAGCTCGTGCGCCAGCAGGCCAACCGCCGCCACTACCTGGAGCACAAGTCCTCCCGCATCACCCGTCGCCTGGCCTCTGACCAGCTGGTCGCCAAGGCGGACGTCAAGACCATCAAGCGGATGCTCGGTCTCTAACACCAGTCCGTCTTGGGAATCCGGCCCCGGATTCCCGACCACTTAAAGATTTTTCGCCAGACCGCCACCATGCGGCACGGTGAGACAGAAACAAAGGAGTACACACGTGGCACGTGTGAAGCGGGCAGTAAACGCCCATAAGAAGCGTCGCGTCATTCTTGAACGCGCCAAGGGCTACCGCGGTCAGCGTTCGCGCCTGTACCGCAAGGCCAAGGAGCAGCTGCTCCACTCGTTCGTTTACAGCTACGGCGACCGCCGCAAGCGTAAGGGTGACTTCCGCCGCCTGTGGATCCAGCGCATCAACGCTGCATCCCGCGCCAACGACCTGACCTACAACCGCCTGATCCAGGGCCTGAAGGCTGCATCGGTCGAGGTCGACCGCCGCATGCTGGCCGAGCTGGCTGTTTCGGACGCCAAGGCATTCGCCGTTCTGGTTGGCGTTGCCAAGCAGGCTCTCCCGGCCGACGTCAACGCCCCGAAGGCCGCCGCCGCAGCTCCGGTTGCTCCGGCCGCCAAGAAGGCTCCGGCCAAGAAGGCTGCTGCTCCGGCCGCCGAGAAGGCTGAAATCGAAGGCGCCGTCAAGGCCGTCGAAGGCGAAGCCGCTCCCGAGGGCTTCATCATCAAGGGCAACGCCCAGTCGAACAAGTACCACGTCCCGGGTTCGACCTGGTACGACCAGACCGACGCCGAGTACTGGTTCAACAGCATTGAAGCAGCCAAGGCTGCCGGCTTCGAGCCTGCAGGTGGCGAGTCCCGCCAGCAGATCAAGGACGCCTAGTCCTTGAGCGCTTAAAGCTCTTGTCCAAAGGGACGGAATCGATTGCGATTCCGTCCCTTTGGCGTATCCCCGGTAAAGTCGTTCTCATGAATCTTGCCGGAGACAACGAAGTGACCATGACCAACGTCCGTGCCGAAAAGGTTCGTGAAGTGGCCCGGCTGGCCACCCGCACCGGGCGCGCGCGCAGCGGCGAGTTCCTAGCAGAAGGTCCGCAGGCCGTCCGAGAGGCCTTGCGTCTGCACCTTGAAAATGCCGAAAAGGGTCGGGCCGCCGTCGTTCGGGCCGTCTACGCAACCGAGGACTGCCTGGACCGTTTTCCGGAACTCGAGATCATGGCGAACAAGGCCGAGAGCGTGCACACCCGCCTGGTAAGCCAGGAGGTCCTGGCCGCGATGGCCGACACGGTGACCCCGCAGGGGATCGTGGCCGTGTGCGTCATCCCCGAAACCGGCCTGCAGGACGTGGCCGCAACCAAGCCGCGCCTCGTGGTGGTGTTGTGCCGCGTGCAGGACCCGGGTAACGCGGGGACCATTATCAGGGCCGCGGATGCCGCCGGCGCCGACGCAGTGGTGCTCACCGCGGGCAGCGTGGACATCTACAATCCGAAGGCCGTGCGCTCCACCGTGGGCTCCGTCTTCCACCTTCCCATCGTCACCAACGTCGATTTCGGTGAAACCATGGCCACATTCAAGGCCCAGGGCAGCAAGGTCCTGGCCGCGGACGGATACGGCGCAGCCGACCTCGATGTGCTCCAAGACGCCAGCGCCGCGCGCCGCGCCGGAATCCCCGACGAAGCCGCCCAGGGGCAGCCGGCACTGGAGGATCCGACGGTGTGGCTCTTCGGAAACGAGGGCCAGGGCCTGAACGAGGACGAACTGGCCGGTGCCGACCACCGTGTCGCGGTGCCGCTGTACGGAATCGCCGAATCGCTGAACGTGGGCACGGCCGCCACGGTGTGCCTCTACGCCTCGGCACGCGCGCAACGACGCGCCTGAGGCAAGCGCCGCGCAACTGCGCAATGGCGAAAAGTCGGTGGCATAGGATGAGGAAATAGTGCTCAGGCACCATGCCAATACCTCCTGCACGCGAATTCGTCCCTTGCCGGGCCGGCAAGGGACGCGGGAGTCGATTAACCACAAGCGAAAGAAGGTAGGGGCGCCATGGCTGCATCCGGCGGTACGAAGGCGGTGGTCGCAGCGCTTGCGGCCAACCTGACCATTGCGGTATTCAAGTTCGTGGCCTGGGCCGTGACGGCCTCCTCCTCCATGCTTGCCGAGGCCATCCACTCGGTGGCCGACTCCGGAAACCAGGTTCTCCTGCTTGTCGGTGGAAAGAAGGCCGCGAAGGAGGCCGATGCGAAGCACCCCTTCGGCTACGGGCGCGAACGCTACGTCTATTCGTTCATTGTCTCCATCGTGCTCTTCAGCGTCGGCGGGCTTTTCGCCCTCTACGAGGCCTGGCAGAAGTTCCAGCACCCCCACGGCATCGAAGGCAAATGGTGGTGGGTTCCGCTGGCCGTGCTCATCGGCGCGATCATCGCCGAGGGCTTCTCGTTCCGCACCGCCATCATCGAATCGAACCTGGTGCGCGGCACCCAATCGTGGGCCAAGTTCATCCGCACCGCCAAGGCCCCGGAACTGCCGGTCATCCTGCTGGAGGACTTTGGCGCGCTCGTCGGCCTGGTCCTGGCCCTGTGCGGCGTCAGCCTCACCCTGCTGACCGGCAACGGCATCTGGGACGCGGCCGGCACCGCCTGCATCGGCCTGCTGCTGGTGGTCATCGCCATCGTGCTGGCCATGGAAACCAAGTCCCTGCTGCTGGGCGAAGCCGCCGGCGTCGAGCATGTCGAGCTGATCTCGGACGCCATCACCGCCAACGGCGCCAAACTGATCCACCTCAAGACCCTGCACCTGGGACCCGAGGAGCTTCTTGTCGCCGCCAAGGTTTCGGTGCCGGAAAACTCCACGGGGGCGCAGATCGCCACCGCCATCGACGACGCCGAAACACGGATTCGTGCCGCCGTGCCGCTCAAATGCGTGATCTACATCGAACCGGACATCATGGGGGCAACCAAAGCGCTGCCCAACGAAGGATAGGGACGATGGCCTACAAACAGATAGTCGCCGCCGCGATCCTGGACTCGCTCGCATCCCCGCGCCGGCTGCTTGCGGCACGGCGCACCGCCCCGCCGGAACTGGCGGGCCTGTGGGAATTCCCCGGAGGGAAGCTCGAGCCCGGCGAGAGCTGTGAAGAGGGCGTGAGGCGCGAACTGGCCGAGGAGCTCGGCGTCGAGGTGGCCCTGGGCAGCGAGGTCTTCGGGCCCGTGCCCGAAGGCTGGGTGCTCAACGAGCGTGCGGCGATGCGCGTCTGGTTTGCCGAGATCACCGCAGGCACCCCGGACACCCTCGAGGACCACGACCAGCTCGCCTGGGTGGACCTGGAAGACGGGGCACTTCAGGCCCTGGACTGGATCCCGGCCGACCTGCCCATCGTCCGCGCGGTGCTGGCGGAGACGCTGGCCGGTGCCACCCGGTGATCCTGCTGACCGGGTTTGAACCGTTCGGAGGCGCCGATTCCAATCCCTCCCTCGCGGTTGCCCGGCAGGCCGCGCTGCTCCTCGAGGGGCGCGGCATCCGGGCCACGGCCGCGGAACTGCCCTGCGTCTTCGCCACCGCCCCTGCGGTGCTCGAAGGCCTCCTGGCCACCTGGCAGCCACGCGTGGTGATCAGTCTCGGGGTCGCCGCCGGCCGCAGCGCCCTGGGCCTGGAAAAGGTGGCGATCAACCACCTGGACGCCCGCATCGCGGACAACGCCGGGGATCAACCGATCGACCTGCCGGTGATCGCCGGCGGACCGGCCGCGTACTTCTCCGGCCTTCCGCTGAAGTCGGCACTGCAGTCGTTGCGGGACCGTTCGGCCGGACACGGCAACGTCGCGGCCGAGATCTCCTTTTCCGCCGGGACCTTCGTCTGCAACCAGGTGTTCTACGCCCTGATGCACCACACCCACCGGGTGCCGGGGGTCAGCGCCGGGTTCGTCCACGTTCCGTGGATGGACGCCGCCGACCCGGGTATCGCGGACCACGCGCGCGCGGTGGCCGCCGTGGCGGAACTGGCGCTGGACCCGGGCCCCGAACCGCTCCTGGCCGCGGGCACCGAACACTAGGATCCCGCCGCGGGACCCCGCCCGTCGGCCAGCAGTTCCCACTGCACCTCGAGCGTCACCGCAAGCTCCAGCTGGCCGGCAACCACCGGCATCGACTCGGCGGCCAACGAGACGGCCTTGGCGCGTTGGAGCGGCAGCACGGGCGCCTCGGGCACTTCGCGGATCAGCAGCGCCGGCCCGAGGTCCGCGCCGGCAAGCGCGGCCAGGTGCCCGGCCTTGGAACGCGCATCGGCGAAGGCCGATTCCCTGGCCGCCTTCAGCGCGGCACCCGGATCCGACACCTGTGCGTGCAGCGAATGGATCCGCAGCGCGTCCCCGCCGGCGGCAACGGCGGCCGCCAACACCCAGGTGACCGCGTCCACCGCCAGGTCCCGGGCCTCGATGGTGGTTTCGGCGTCGTAGCCGTCGGTGACCGATTCGTCATTGCGCCAGGCGGTCTTGGCCATGAGCCCGATTCCCGTGGTCGCCAGGTTTGCCCCGGGCGCCGCGACCAGCACCGCGTCGATGACCTCCCGTGCACGCACGGCCGCGAGATCGAAGGCCTCCGCCGCCTGGGCGTGGTGGATATGGACGGTCAGGGAGATTGCCATGACGTCGGGGACCGCCGGGGCGGATGCCGTCCCGCGCACCGTAATGGCCGGCGGGCGGTTCATGCCGCGGGCCCCTCGGCCCGGCGAAGTCCCCGGCGCACCCCGGCAGCGAGCACGGGCATCAGCCTGCGGACGGGCCGTTCACGGTATCCGCCGGCCTGCAGGTTTGCTGCACGTTCAAAGAGGTTCCTGGAGGCAGGATCGGAAGTGCGCAGCCAGGAGTAGCCGGCCGCCGCAAAATACAGGGGCAGGAAGGGCAGCCCCAGGCACAGGGCATATTGGGTGCAGTGCGTTTCCTCGTGCGACAGCAGTGCCGGGCGCGGTTCCGGGCCGCTGAGCCACGGGCGAAAAAACACGACGTTGCCCACGGCGAAAGCCCCTGCCTTGGGCAGCGCCGGAGTGTAGTTGCGTGCGTGGATGATGCCGCGTTCGCCGCGCGCGATGCTGCAACCTGCGGCCGTCGCCAGCACCAGGCCGCCGATCGTGCTCAGGTTCAGCCAGTTGGCGACCTCGCGGGTGCGTTCCCAGGTGTCCATGCTTCCACAGTGTAATCCCGAATTCACGGCGTGTGGGGGTGCGGGGCAAGGGGGCAATTCTTGGCCGAAGCAACCGAGCCACTAGAGTTGCTTGTTGAACCGGGAGCACCGTTGCCGATCAAAGCCGCGAACGTGGAGGAGAATTCATGAAGAAGATCGTATCCGTCATTGGTGTCATGGTGGCGCTGGCATTGAGCCTGACCGGTTGCCTGAAGATGGATGTGGATCTGGTCGTCTCGAGCCCGGAGCAGGCAACCATGGAGATGGTCGTGGCGGTCGACAAGAACGTCGTCGGAGACGCCACCGTCGAGGAATTGCTGGGTTACATGGGGATCACCGAGGAGCAGCTCGTCCAGAGGCTCCCGGCGGACATGCTGAAGGCGCCGTACGACGAGGGAAACTTCAAGGGCTACACGTTCACCCTCGAGGACAAGCCGCTGAGCGAGATCAGCGACTTCTCCCAAAAGCTTGGCCCGAAGATCGACCTCGAATACCGCGACGAGATGTACCACTTCTCCGCCCAGGGACTTGCCGGCACCGACACCTCGACGCTGAGCGAGTCCACGATGACCGTCACCTTCCCGGGCAAGGTCACGACCGCCAGCCCCGGGGCGCACATCGACGGCAAGACCGTGACCTTCGACATGCGCGAGTCCAGCGGCGAGATCACCGCGGTGGCCAAGCCGCACGACAACATGCCGATGTACCTTTCCCTCGGCTTCGGGGTGCTGGCCCTGCTCGGTGCCGTCATCGCCGTTGCCACGATGCGCCGCACCGAGGAAACCGAGAACGTGCACGCCTAAGGCCGCAGCGCAGCCGCAGCAGGCGGCTTGCCGCGCGAATGCCAAGAGGGACCGACAAGTCCGGGAATTCCCGGAGTTGTCGGTCCCTCTTGGCATTTCCGCAGGGGAGGGCGCGCCTATTGGGCGTCGGTCAGGAAATCGGCAAGGATCGGGCCGGCCGTCTGCGCACCGCCGCTGCCGTCGAACACGAACACCGCCACGGCGAGGTCGCCCTGGGCGGCGATGGTCCACGCGTGGGCGTTGCGTTCGGCATCGTATTCGGCCGTGCCGCTCTTGCCGATGATCGCGGGGCCCGGGACGTTCTTCAGGTCCTTCAGCGTGCCATGGTCAACGACCTGGGCCATCATGCCCGAGAGCGACTTGGCCTCCGCCGCGGTCAGCGGGTTCTTGGGCTTGGGCGCGGCCTCGGGCTTGGGGTCCGCCACCAGGTGGGGGCTGACGGTGGCACCGTTCTTGACCGAGGCCGCCACCGTGGCCATGCCCAGCGCGGAGGCCTCCACGATGCCCTGGCCGATGCCGTTGGCCGCCAGCTCGGTGCCGGTGGAGTCATCCGGGACCGAACCCAGGAACGAGCCGGCACCCGTCGAGGGGCTCAGGTTCAGCCCCAGGGAGGCCGCGGCGTCCGCGATTGCGGGTGCCTTGACCTTGGAGGCGCCTTCCAGGAAGACCGTGTTGCACGATTGCGCGACCGCCTCGGAGAGCGGGATGCTTCCCAACGCGCTGGAGGGGTAGCCGTCGTAGTTCTTGAACGCCTTGCCGTCCACCGTCATGGTGGCCGGGCAGTCGACGGTCGTCTTGGGGGTGTCCCCGGAACGGAGCATGGCCAGCGCGGTGATGACCTTGAACGTGGAGCCGGGGGCGTACTTGCCCAGCAGCGCGGTGTTCTGCGCGTTGTCCGTGGGCCCGGTGGCTGCGGCGAGGATGGCCCCGTCGGAGGGGCGCACCGCGACCAGGGCACTGTCGCTGGCCGAATCGGCGAGCAGCGACTCGGCCAGCTTTTGCAGGTCGCGGTCCAGCGTGGTCTTCAGGTCCTTGCCGTCCACGGCTTCGCGGGACACCAGGGTCGAGACCTCGGCCCGCTCCTTGTTGTAGATGTTGATGCTGTAGCCCTTGGTGCCGGACAACTCGTCCTGGTAGGCCTTCTGCAGGCCCGACAGGCCGACCTGGTCCCCGGCCGCGATGCTCCCCTTGGACTCGGCTACGATTTCCGCGGTGGCCTCGCCCACCGACCCCAGGATGGGGCGGGCGAAACTCCTGCTGGGGGCCAGCGGCTGGGAGCCGGGCTGGGCCAGGACCCCGGGGATGGCCTCGAGCTGCTCGTCGGTGACGGTGCGGTCGGCGTCGTCGCGCAACGTGATGGCCTGGACGAAGGCGCGGGGGCCGGCGGCGGCAACGCTCTTGGCATACGGCTCTGCATCGATTTCCAGCACCTTGGCCAGCTTGGTGGCCGAGCCCTCCCAGTCCGCCTCGTCGATCGCTTCCTTGTTGATCCCGATGCGCAGCACCGGCCGGTCGGTCACCAGGGTCTGGGCCTTGTTGCCCAGGATCTCCCCGCGCTTGGCCGGGGTGCTGCGCTTGGCCACGTACTGGCCGGCTTCCAGTCCCGGCACGGCAAGGGCGGGGGAGTAGCGCACGGCCCAGGTCTTGGTCTGGTCATCGAGTTCCAGCGTTGCCTGGGTCTGGTAGGTCCAGTCGGTGTCGGTTGAATCGATGTCCCACACCGTGTCGTACACGGCGGTGGCGGTCTTCGGGTTCTCCGATCCCTCGTCCTCGGTGACCGAGGCCAGGGTGACGGTGCGGGGGACCGATTCCAGCGGCTTGAGCGCCTCGGCCAATTCGGCACCCGCCGCGGCCGCATCGGCCCCGACCAGCGGGACGGAGGCAAGGTCCAGGCCCTGCAGCGAACCGGCCAGCAGCTCGGCCGTCGCATTCGGCGAGGGCGGCGCGGAGCAGGCGCCCAGGGAGCCGATCATCAACAAGGCGGCGGCAGGCAGGGCAAAGGTTCGAATAACTCGCGACATGGGACTAACTATTGCCCAACCCGCCCTCGGATGTCCACAATCTTCTGCCTTTGGCGGGCCCCGGGTCGCGATTCGAGGCCCGCCGCACCAAGCACCTAGAATGGAGGGGAGAACCAGAGAGACACAATCAACAGTGAAAAGGGCCGTAGAACCCCATGTCTGAACCCACGAGCCCGGAAGTGGATGTCATCGACAGCCACGCGCCGGTTGTCCCGCATCCCACCGACGAGGCCGGCATCGACATTGCGGTGCAGGCGGCCCTGGCCGCCTTTGCCGCTGCGCAGAACCTGGAAGGGCTGAAGGCAGCACGCCTGGCCCACACCGGGGAGAAGTCCCCGCTGTCGCTGGCCAACCGCGAAATCGGCCGCCTCGACAAGAGCGAGAAGGCCGTCGCCGGCAAGCTCCTGGGCGCCTCCCGGGGACGCGTCAACAAGGCGCTCGCCGAGCGCACCGCCGTGCTGGAGGCCGAGGACGCCGCCCGCATCCTCATCGAGGAAACCGTCGACGTCACCGCGGCCCCGCGCCGCCGCCGGGCAGGTGCACGCCACCCGCTCTCCACGCTGCAGGACCGCGTCTCGGACATCTTCGTGGGCATGGGCTGGGAAATCGCCGAGGGCCCGGAGATCGAATCCGAGTGGTTCAACTTCGACGCGCTGAACTTCGCCCCGGACCACCCGGCGCGCGAAATGCAGGACACCTTCTTCATCGAGCCGGTGGATTCGCACCTCCTGCTGCGCACCCACACCTCCCCGGTGCAGGTGCGTTCGATGCTCGAGCGCGAGCTGCCGATCTACGTGCTGTGCCCGGGCCGTGTCTACCGCACCGATGAGCTGGATGCCACGCACACCCCGGTCTTCCACCAGTTCGAGGGCCTGGCCATCGACAAGAACCTGACCATGGCCGATTTGCGCGGCACCCTGGAGCACTTCGCCCGGCAGATGTTCGGCGACGACGCCTCCATCCGCCTGCGCCCCAACTTCTTCCCGTTCACCGAGCCCAGCGCCGAGCTGGACATCTGGCACCCGGGCGCCAAGGGCGGCCCGCGCTGGATCGAGTGGGGCGGCTGCGGCATGGTCAACCCCAATGTGTTGCGCGCCGCGGGCATCGACCCGGAGGAATACTCCGGGTTCGCCTTCGGCATGGGCGTGGAGCGCACGCTCATGTTCCGCAACGAGGTCCCCGACATGCACGACATGATCGAGGGCGATATCCGCTTCAGCGAGCACTTCGGGATGGAGATCTAAGACATGCGTATTCCACTTTCATGGCTGCGCGAATACGCGCAGGTACCTGCAGATGCCTCGGCCGAGGACGTCATGGCCGAACTGGTCAAGGTCGGCCTCGAGGAAGAGGACGTGCACCGTCCCGCCGACGAGATCTCCGGCCCCATCGTGGTGGGCCAGGTGCTCTCCATCGTCAAGGAGGAGCAGACCAACGGCAAGACCATCAACTGGTGCCAGGTCCGCGTGGTGCCCGAGGGCGCCGAACAGGCCCTGACGAACGAGGGCATCGACCCGAGCGGGGTGCAGGGCATCATCTGCGGCGCCCACAACTTCGTCGAGGGCGACAAGGTCGTGGTGACCCTGCCCGGCGCCGTGCTGCCGGGCGACTTCCGGATCACCCCGCGCAAGACCTACGGCCACGTCTCGGCCGGCATGATCGCCTCCTCCCGCGAGCTGGGCATCGGCGACGACCACGACGGCATCATCGTGCTCTCGCGCCTGGGCCTGGACCCGGAGATCGGCACCGACGCGATGGAACTGCTGGGTCTCTACGACCAGGCCGCGGAAATCAACGTCACCCCGGACCGCTCCTACGCGTTCTCCATCCGCGGCGTGGCCCGCGAATACGCGCACGCCACCAACACCCCCTACACCGACCCGGCCTCCCTGGTCACGGTGGACGCGGCCACCGCGCCGGGCCACCCGGTCAAGCTTGCCGACGCCGCGGGCATCTACGGCGTCCACGGCTGCGACAGGTTCCTCACCCGCAAGGTCACCAACGTGAACCCCGCACTGCCCACTCCGCCGTGGATGGCCAGCCGGCTGAACCTGGCGGGCATGCGCTCGATCTCTCTGGTCGTGGACATCTCCAACTACGTGATGCTGGAACTCGGCCAGCCGCTGCACTTCTACGACGCGGACAAGCTGACCGGTGCCATCACGGTGCGCCGCGCCAACCCGGACGAGACGCTGAAGACCCTCGACGGCAAGGAACGCAAGCTGCACGCCGAGGACCTCTTGATCACCGACGAGTCCGGTGCCATCGGCATTGCCGGGGTCATGGGCGGATCCACCACCGAGGTTTCGGACGCGACCACCACGGTGCTCATCGAGGCCGCGCACTTCGAACCGATCTCCATTGCCCGCTCGCGCCGCCGCCACAAGCTGCCTTCCGAGGCCTCGAAGCGCTTCGAGCGCGGCGTGGACTGGAACGTTGCCGACGTGGCCGCCCAGCGCGCCGTGGACCTGCTGGTCCAGCTGGCCGGCGGCACCGCCACCACCGAGACCACCGACGAGGGCACCAAGCCCGAGGCCGTGATCATCGACCTGCCCGCCGGCTTCGCCTCGGCACTGATCGGCATCGACTACACCGAGGAGCAGATCACCTGGGCCCTGGGCGAGATCGGCGCCGACATCGAAACCGTCGCCGGCGGCTACAGGGTCACCGCGCCGTCCTGGCGCCCCGACCTGGCCACCAAGCAGGACCTGGTCGAGGAAATCGCCCGCCTGGTGGGCTACCACCTGATCCCGGCGACCCTGCCCACGGCCCCTCCGGGCCGCGGCTTCTCCCGCGTGCAGGGCCAGCGCCGCCGTGTCGTCGCCGCCCTGGCGGATGCCGGGCTGACCGAGGTGCTGTCCTACCCGTTCGTCACCAAGGTGCAGAACAACACCTTCGGTGCGCCGGAGGCCGGCGAGGTGAAGGCCGTCAAGCTGAACAACCCGATGTCCAGCGAGTTCGGGTTCATGCGCACCTCGATCCTGCCGGGCCTGCTGGGCATTGCCCGCCGCAACCACGGCCGCGGCTTCCGCGACCTGGCCCTGTACGAGGCCGGACAGGTCTTCCTGCCGGGCGAGACCCTGGGCACCGCCACGATCCCGCCGCTGGGGGCGCGTCCCTCCGAGGAAGAGCTCGAGGCGCTGTACAACGGACTGCCGCACCAGCCGACGCACATTGCAGCGGTGCTGACCGGGCACGATTCGCCGGTTGCCGCCGCGCACACCCCGCGTGTCTACGACTGGGCCGATGCCCTGGACGTCGCCAAGTTGGTCGGCGACGTGCTGGGCGTCGAGGTCGTCGTCTCGCAAGGTTCCCACCAGGCGTTCCACCCGGGCCGCACCGCGGCCCTGGCGCTGCGCGATGGCTCGCACGTCGGCTACGCCGGCGAGCTGCACCCGAAGCTGCTGGCCGAGCTGGACCTGCCGGAGCGCACCGTCGCGATGGAAATCAACGCGGACGAGCTCTTCGAGGCCGCAGCGGACGTGATCGTGGCCAAGGAGATCTCCACCTTCCCGATCTCCACCCAGGACGTGGCCCTCGTGGTCGATGCCCACGTGGTGGCCTCGGACGTGCTCGAGACCCTGCGCGAGGGTGCCGGCGAACTTCTCGAGGACCTCGCGCTCTTCGACGTGTACTCCGGCACCGGCATCGAGGACGGCAAGAAGTCGCTGGCCTTCGGCCTGCGCTTCCGCGCCAACGACCGCACGCTGACCGCCGACGAGGCCTCCGAGGCGCGTGCCGCCGCGGTGGCCCTGGCGGCCGAGCGTTTCGGCGCCGTGCAGCGCTAAGGCCTATAGGCAACGCCGACTACGAAGGCCGGCCGCCTCCCGCGAAACCGCGGGCGGTGGCCGGCCTTCGGCGTTCGTTGTACTCGTCGTGCAAATCCTTGATGGCCTCACGGACAATGGGCTGCGCGACGAGGGTTCCATCGGTATATTCCAAGACTCCGGCTTCCAGGCAAGCGAGCACGGAGGCGGACAACTCGCCATACCGTTCCGCCAGCCGGTCCTGGATGTCGTCACCGAGACTCAGCATGTTGGTTTCCCCGAGGAGCTCTGCCGTGGAGGATGCGGTGGCCGCATCAACGAGCAGGGTTAAGAATCCTTCGGCCCGGCGCAGCCCTGACATGCCGGATTTGGGTGTGGCATGCGCCATGGCCAGGATTCGCAGGTAGGCCGTGAGTAGGCTGCGGATGACATCGTGGTTTCGCGGATGGTCGTCCTCCAGCAATGCCATCCCCGAATGCGTGGGATAGAGCTCGCCGTTGTCCTCCGGCACGTGCTCGGCATATTCGTCCTCGTCCCAAGCGCTTTCGGCTCCTGCGGTTTCGAAGAGATCCGCTTCGTCCATGGCGGTGAAAAGGTCCAGGAAGATCGTGACCGGAAGCGGGTAGAGTCCCGGCGCCAGCAGGATGGGTCCCGCAGGAGCCGTGACCGGAAGTGCCAGCGATTCGGTGGAATTCGGGATGAACTTGCCCTCAATCATCTCGTCCAGGAGGTAGGCGGCCCACTGCACGAGCGCTACGCCGTGGCCGTGCCGGGCGGGGATGTCGATCGGGCATTCGCGGGGAGTGCGTCGATGGGCGGGCCCGGGGATGCGCATCAGCACCATCATGTGCAACAGGTCGAAGTCCTCGCTTCCGCCAGTCCAACGGCCGTTGTCCTGCAGGAAATGCAGGTAGCCATCCAGCCGGTTCAGGGCCTGGCAGGCGGCGTCACACCGCAGCCGGCGGATGGACTTGATTATTATGGCGAATGGTCGCGGGGCCAACGCGTCGGGTGCGTTGAAGGGCGCAAATCCGGCGTAGGACTCCAGCAGGTCAAGCAGCCCGGCCCAGTCGGCGCGCGCCTGGCTCTGCGCGACGGTGCGGGACCTCCAAACGATGTAGGCGGGTTCCAGCCCACGGAGCCGTTCGAGTCCCGAGACGCGCGACGGGTGGTGGCCTTGCCTCCGGGGCTTCGGGGACTTGCGGTGCTTGCGGCGCAATTGCTTGCTCGTCGTGGTCATGGCCGTCCTTGGATGGGTCGATGCGGGAATCCCAGCATGGACAGATCCGCGGGCCTATGGGTCCGAAGTCCGCAGGACTGTGGAAAAGTCGTCGCACCCGCCCAGTCGATTGCCCGGGAACAAACCGTGCGCAATCCCGTGGCAACGGGGGAGCAGCCGGCGTTTCGAGTTTTCTCAGGCGCCCCCGGCCCCGGTGGCGATCGCCCCGATCCCGGCGGCCAGCAGACCCGCGGTGAGCGACGCCGCTCCGAGGCCGATCAGTAGCGAGAGCCGATTGGGTTTCTCCGGGTTTTTCCCGATCACCGAGAGGAAGAAGCCTGCGGGCATGAGGATCGCGGCCACGGGGACTCCCGAGCGGGCAATCCAGCCGACCCAGCCCGGGACATCGAGCTGGTCCGCGAAGGCGAGGATCGCCAGGGACAGAACCAGCAGGACCGCGGCGTGGGCGTGCCCCGCCCGGTACCAGGACTTCTGCAGGTCGTTGGCGGGCACCCCGCCGGCGGCAACGCGGACGAGGAAGGCGCCGCCGGATTCGACGGTGATGAGGGCCAGAAGCAGGATTCCTGCGAGGACCAGTGTGCTCGGTTCCATGGGAGTGGTTCCTTTCGAACCCTATTGGATAGCTGTACTATCCAAGGTAGGTACCTTAACTATCCAATGCAAGGGGTTGCAACATGAAGATGTCGGAACTTCTCCAGCGCTCCGGAGTGCCGCTGGCGACGGTCAAGTACTACCTGCGCGAGGGGCTGCTTCCCCCGGGGGAGTCGATCGGGGCAACCAGGGCCGACTACGGCGAGGAGCATGTTCGCCGGCTGGCGCTGATCCGCGCGTTGACCGAGGTGGTGGGCCTGCCGCTGGCGTCGGTGCGCACCATCCTGGGACTCATCGACGAGCCGGAGGCTGACACGTTTGCCGCGTTGGGCCGGGCCATCGCCGTGCTGCCGCCGGCCGTGGAGGCCGACCCTGACGGCGACTATCCACGGGCCCGGGCGGCACTGGAGGAAATCGGCCAGCTCTACGATCCCGGCTACGCGGCGGTGGCGCAGCTCGAACAGGCATTGGCCGCCGCCGAGGCGGCCGGCCTGCCCATGGGCCGCGAACGGCTGCACGGCTACGCGCGGCACGTCATGGCGATCGCGGAGCTGGACCTGGCCCAGCTGCCCGGCACCGAGACGTCCCGGGCGGTGGAGTATTCGGTTCTCGGCACGGCCCTCTATGAACCGATCCTGGCCGCAATGCGCCGGCTGGCGCACCAAGACCTGGCAAGCCGGTTGCTGGGCGGGGCTGCGGGGGAGCCGGGCCTGTAGGCAACCGCGTCCTGGCACGTTGGAGCGCTTCGGTTCGTGCCAAGATGGAGTCATGAGTGCAGAAATCCCGGTTGCCGTCCGTGCCACCTCCGTGTGGGCCACTAGCCGCTGGCTGCGACGTCCTTATCGCCACTTTCGATTCGATGTGAGATTCGCCGACGGGCGCGAGGAGCCTGTCGAGAGCCTGGATGCGGTGCTCCAGGGTTCAAGGTATCCCGCGGATGCATCGAGCACCCGGAAAGGTGCCGAACAGGCATGCCCGAAGGAGGGTATCGGCGAATGGGTCGATTACCCGTATGGGCAGCCGCTGGGGCGTTGAATGGCTGATGCCGGGCGTCTAGCCTCTCAGGGTCACGGCAGGGGACGACGCAACGCGGGGCCAACAAAGGCTTCGAGCCGCGAATGGCACGGAAGTCGCATCGGGCGTGCCGCTGGGATCAAGGCCGCAGCTGGATCGATGCGGGGCAGGGCCATCCACCGCACCGCGGATGCGCGGCCCTATGAGGGAGGCTCACGCCTCCGGCTCGTAACCGATGAGCCAGTGAAGTCCATGACGATCGACAACCTGGCCATCGGAAGCTCCCCATGGTTTTGGTGATAGAGGGTCCATCACGACGCCGCCAACGGCGAGTTTGTCGAACCACTCATGGAGGATGGCTGGTTCGGCGGTCCCGAGCAACGACAGCATGATTCCTTCGATCCGGACGCTTTTTCCTCCCTCGGGGGCATCCGATCCGGCCACGGCAACTATTCCGTCGAGTTGGCCATGGGCAATGGCTTCCGCGGGGCCGTCATTGCGGCCGAATTCCGCGTAGGTGTACAGGGAGAGCTTCCCACCGAAAACTTCCTCATAGAAACCAAGCGCTTCACGCGCCGTGCCGGGGAAACTGATGTAGATCAGGGGAGCTGTCATGCGGTTCATCATACAAAGTCGGGTGATCCCTGCAAACAACCGCCAAAATCCCTGCGGTTGAACGGGTGGAAATGTTTGATTCGGGCGAGCATCCGGCGCGGGACACCGTGATCGTCATTTTCGCGGGCGTGCCGCACGGCGTATCCGAAATCCTCGGCTCGGCCCTTGCCTGTTTCCGGGAGGATCGCACACCCGCCGAAAACCGCACTGTCCGCTCGGGAGTCGTGTACCTCCGTTACCGTGAGGTGCGACGAGTAGCCGTCGGCCAGCCTTGAGCCCCGAACCATCTGCACGAACGCGTCAAGGAGGGTTCGATGCACCTTTGGTTCAGTTCCCTGCGACGGTCCGTGACCGTTCCCTCTCCCATTCGCCGAAGGCGCAGGCACTTGGCGCCTCAAGCCGTGAAAAGTCGGTAGCCGTGGAAGCCATTGCCCTGGGGCCGCGCACGGCCCCGATTCCGCGAATGCACCCTGTCGCGAACAGGCGATGGGCGGTGGGTCGAGGATATGGACCCTTTCGGCGGGCACCCAGGGCATTGGACGGCGCCCGATGGGTCGGGCACGGCGGGAGGGTCTGCTAGTGAGTGAACTATTCGACCCAATTCCTCGTCTTAGTTGCTGGAGCCGGTCTTTGGCGCCGCGATAGTCACTTCAATCTCCAAACCGAGTCGAGGATGAATCCTGATGAAAATGCGCAAGCGTCCAATCACCGCCGATGTTGGTACTGCGGGGCTGCTGGGAACGATGGTCAGGCTCCTTGGCTGGGCACGGACATGAACGGATGCCCTCCGCAACCGGTGAAAACCATCAGCCGAATCTTCCGACGTGTCTCAGGCATCACGCGGATCCCGATCTCACGAACAGACCCCCAGAGGAGCCACTTTTCATGAACAAGCGAATGGGTACGACCTTGGCGGCACTATCCCTGATTGCGCTGGCCCTTGCCGGCTGCGACTCGGCATCGGTTACCGCCAGCGGCGCCGAATCCCAGACCGCCGGCGTCGCGCCCAGTTCGAAGCCGGCGGCCGTCGAAGAGGATGGAACCGGATTTGACGCCGACATCACCAACAACTCCCTTGCGGTGAGCCCGGATGAGAAGACAGCGGTGGTCTCGGACAGCCGCGAAAAATCACTTCTGGTCTATGACCTGGTCGACGGTGGGCTGCGCAAGAAGATCGACGGCTTTGGCACGCCGCGAAACATCGTGTTTATTAATGACGGCTCGCAATTTGTCGTCTCGGACAGCACCCTCGGCACTCTCCGTTTTTACGGAACGGAGGACTGTGAACTGAAGGATGAAGTCGTGGTCGGACCGGGGGCATTCGGAACGGCGGTGAGTCCGAATGGCAAAACCATGTATGTGAACAACCAGGCGCACAGCTCTGTCACGGTGGTCGATCTTCAGGCGCGGAAACCGACCGACGTCATCACCGGTTTTTCCCGGCCAAGGCAAGGCCTCAAAGTGTCTCAGGACGGGAAGCAAGTATTTGTGACGAACTTCGAGGGCGACAAGGTCACCGTTTTCGACGCCGTCAGCAAGAAAATACTCCGCGAACTGACCGGATTCTCCAAGATCCGGGGAATCTCCGTTGCCGCTGACGGGAACACCATGTATGCCGCCAACAGCGGGCGCAACAGTATCTCCGTGGTCGACTTGCAGAAGCGAAGCATCACGAAGGAAATCGCAGTCGGTCGCGAACCGTATGGTGCCGCCCTGTCGCCGGACGGCAAACTGCTTTTTGCCAGCAACAAGGCCGACAACGCGATTGACGTCATCGACGTCTCCGACAACACCGTCGTGAAGACACTGGATGGATTCAAGGAGCCTCGCCAGGCAATCGTCTTCAGCCGTGACCAAGAACGGGCGTACGTGTTGAATCGGGACCTATCCATTGCCCGGGTGAATGTCGAAGAACTCTCCTTATCAGACACGGTCCGTTAGCAAACCGGCGAAGGCAGGCCGCGAATATCCGAAGAAGGGCTCATCAAACTCTTGCGGGGAACGAAATGCCGCGCGCGGGCATCTCCTCCCGGTGAGACATGGCTCCGACCCCGGACAGTGGCCGAGTCGTGAGCGCTTCACGTCCCATGGCCTCGGCACGGCAGCCAGCCGGGAAACCCGCGCCAGGTGGCTTGGCTTCACCCTGGCAGGTGGTCGGTGCCGCGCATCCGAACCGCAACGAGTAGTCCGGAGCCGGCGGTGAGACCCGCGACGGCGGCCAAGGCCACCGGGATGCCATAGGCGTCGGCGAGCAGGCCCGACAGCAGGGCGCCGACGGCGAATCCGCCGTCGCGCCAGAGTCGATACACCCCGACGGCGCGGGCACGCCATGCCGGGTGGGCGACGTCGCCGACGGCGGCCAGCAAGGTCGGATAAACCATTGCGGTCCCGGCACCAAGCAGGACCGCCGCAAACAGCCAGAGGGTGAAGCCGTGCCCCCACGCGGTCAGGGCCAACGCCACGGCCTGGATGAGCATGCCAACCACGATCAGCATCTTGCGTCCGATCCGGTCCGAGAGGGGCCCGGTCACGAGTTGCCCGGCACCCCAGACCGCGGGGTAGACGGCGGCCAACAAGCCGATGTGGCCAACCGACAGACCGGCCGCGGCAAACAGGATCGGAAACAGCCCCCAAGCCAGGCCGTCGTTGAGGTTGTTGACCATGCCTGCCTGGCAGACCGAAGACAGGGACCTGTCGCGGAAGCTTGTGAGAGTGAGGACCTCGCGGTTGCCCAGCGGCGCGCCCGTCCGGGTGCCGGGATCGACGTGGCCGGCAGCCTCGGCCGCCGCATGCTGCCGGGTCTCCCTGACGGCCCCGGCGCTGAGCCCGAGGCCGAGGGCGATGTAGGCGGCGCCGAGCAGGAAGGGCGCCGGACGCAGACCGTGGGTGGCGGCAAGGTGGCCGGTGGCAAGGGCGGTGGCGGCGAGGCCGAGATAGCCGGCTGCCTCGTTCAGGCCCATGGCCAGTCCGCGCCGGGCCGGGCCGGCCAGGTCCATCTTCATGATCACGGTGGTGGACCAGGTCAACCCCTGGTTGATGCCCAGAATGATGTTCGCGGCCACGACCCATCCCCAGGAGGGCCCCAGGATGAGCAGGAACGGGACGGGCAGGGCGATCAGCCAGCCGGCCACGAGCACGGGTTTGCGCCCGTACCGGTCCGAGAGGGTTCCGGCAACGTAGTTGGCTGCGGCCTTGGCCAGGCCGAAGGCGAGGATGTAGGTCAGTGCGCTGGTGTACAGGTCCAGATGGAAGACCTGCCGGGCGAGCAGCGGAAGGACCGTGCGTTCCTGTCCCAGAGTGCCCCCGACCAGGGCGTTGACGGCGACGAGCAGCATGAACTGCGCGAGGTTCGCCCGCAATCCCAAGCGGAGGCCGGCGGAGGGCGGCCCGCGCCGCGGTTCCGGGGCTGGCCCGTGGTTCACACGCCCGATTCCAGCGCACTGCCCACCGCGCGGGCCCAGTCCCTGGGTCCTCCTTCCAGGACGGTGACCCCTGCCCGGCCGGCCCGGGCCAGGATGCTGGCCGCGCTCATCGCCCGCTCGCCATGTGCGCACATCACCGCCACCGGACCGTCCGGGACTTCGGCAAGGTGGCGGAGCAGTGCACCGAGTTCTACATTGCGGGCACCGCGAACATGCCCCGCCGCGTACTCGCTGCCCTGGCGCACATCCAGGACGGCCCCCACGGAGGCCGTCGCCAGGCGTCCGGCCGGCACAAGCCCCACCGCGAGGCCGGCGGCCCCGTCCCAGGACCCGACGCCGCCACCGAGTTCCCCTGCCAGGGCGTCGAAGCCGACCTTGGCTGCCGCCCACGCGATGTCGCCAGCGTCCTGCTCCGGGTCGCGGACGATCACCACGGGCCGCTCGGGATCGGCCAGCCAGCCCAGCCAGGTGGCGAACGCGGGACGCAGCGCAATCGAGAGGGAACCGGGGAGGTGGCCGGCGGCGAAGTCCGCACCCGCGCGGACGTCAACCACCTGGGCGCCCGCCTCCACCAGGTCCCGGACCCGCTCCGGCGTCAGCGCGGGAAGGTCCGGGGCGGTGCCCAGCACCAAAGGTCCGTGGCGGTTGATCTCGCCCAGGCGCAGGAAGTAGTCGGGGAAGGTTCCCAGGGATCCCAACAGGGCCGTGGCGAACTCGTCCTCGCCGCGAAGCTGCAGTAGCGGGTTCGTGGCCCGTTCCCGTCCGATGGTGGTGACCCGTTCCCCGCCGGCCGCGGCGGAGCAGAACGAGCCTGCCCCGTGGGTGGGCCAGACCGGTGTCTGGTCGGGTAGTTCCATCAGCCGCTGCAGGGAATGGTACTGGGCCTTGGCCAGCGGCACCGTCCGGTCCTGCCCGGTGAGGTCGGTGCGGCCCGCAGTCCCCACCATCAGGGAACCGCCGGTGAAAACGCCCGCGATGCCGCCGTTGCCGATGACCAGGTAGGAGAGGTGCTCGGGTGAATGGCCGGGGGTGGCCAGCGCCCGGAGCGACAGTGCCCCCAACGCCACCGTGTCCCCGTCGGCCAATCCCGTCACGGGGAATCCACGCGGCCCGATCTCGGGGGCCAGAACCTCCGCGCCGTCCGCTTCGGACAGTTCGCGCACGCCGGAGACGAAGTCCGCATGCAGGTGGGTTTCCACGGCGAAGGCGATCTGCAGCCCGAGCTGGCCGGCCCGGGCCCGGACCTCGCGCACATCGCGCTCCGGATCGACCGCCAGGGCGCGGCCGCCGCCCAGATCCAGCAGGTAGGTGGAGTTGCCCAGTCCTTCGTCAATGACGGGGATCAGGTCAAGCGTGGCCATGGCCGGACACTCGTTCGTGGTGGGGTCGGCTCCCGCCGTCCGTTGCCGGGTGCCCTGATATCGCCCCGGGTGATCCTGACGCAGGTGTTTCGATCGGCAGGCCGGCCGCCGCCCACTCTGGATACCCGTCCTCGAGCCTGACCGCGGGGATGCCGTGCCGGCGCAAGGTCCTGACGGCATCGTCGGCGAACACGCAGTACGGCCCGCGGCAGTAGGCGGCGACGGTGTGGCCATCGGGCAGCTCCCGCAGCCGCTGCGCCAGCTCCCGCACCGGGACGGAGACCGCGCCCGCTATGTGGCCGGACCGGAATTCCGGCTCGGGGCGGACGTCAAGCACCACGATGTCGCCTCCGTTCATCCGGTCCCTCAGCTCCGTCCGGGTCAGGATGTTCAGCGCCGACCTGTCCCCGAGGTAGGCGGCGGCCAGCTCGTCGAGCTTCGCCGCATGGTCCGCGGCCACCAAGCGGACCGCCGCCCAGAGCTGGGCCACCGCCGGCCCGCTGAGGCGGTAGTGGATCCGGGTTCCGTCCCTCCGGGAGTGCACCAGTCCCGAGCGCAGGAGTTGCTGGAGGTGATGCGAGGTGTTCGCGACGCTTTGCCCGATCTCGCCGGCGATTTCGTCGACGGCGCGTTCCCCCTGGGCCAAGACGTCGACGATCTCGGCGCGACGGCCGCTGCCGAGCACCTTGGCCACGGAGGCGAAGGCATCGAAGAGTGCGTCCTTGGCTGCCCTGTCACCCATGTGTTTTCCCGCTTTCACAACTAAATTCAAGTAGGTACTTGACAAGATATACCCGGCGGGTGTCATATTCAAGTATCCACTTGAATAGTATCCGGGGGCCGGCAAAACGGCAACGGATCCAACCAGAAAAGAGGCGGGTTGCGATGGGAACATCAGTAACCGTCCGCAACGGAATCGATGTCGACCAGCTGCTGGGAACCATCAAGGCGATTGAATCCGACCCCGGGCTGGGCGGCTTCACCTTCAAGGCGACCAGTACGTGGACCGAAGGCACGCACAGCGTGGGGCGGATCCAGGAATTCACCCACGCCGGAGTCCAAGACACCTCGCGCAGCGAGGGATTCACCTTGGAAGCGGACGAGCCGCCCGTGCTTTTGGGAAACAACGCCGGCCCCAACGCCGTGGAACTGCTCCTGCAGGCCCTGGGTTTCTGCTATGCCACCGGGTATGTCGCGAATGCGGCGGCCCTGGGCCTGGAGATCACCTCGTTGCAGATCGAGGTGGAAGGCGACCTGGACGCCGGGAAATTCCTGGGCCTGGCCGGACCGCGCGCGGGATTCACCGCGATCAGGGCGCACGCCCGGGTCTCAAGCCCCAACGCCACCCGGGAACAGCTGGAGGACTTGTGCCGCCATGTCCAGGACACTTCCCCGGTCCGGGATTCCCTGGCCGCACCGGTCCCGGTCGAGACCACCCTTCAAGTCGTTTGAATCGCAGGCCCAGAAATGAGCGAAACCACGGCACCGGCGTCCCTGGACCAAAGCGAGCTTGAGACCAAGGTCAAGCAGATCTATCGGGCGGTCGCACTGAACCCCTCGGGCCACTACCACTTCCCGATGGGGCGAGGCCTCGCCGAACGGCTGGGTTACCCACCCGCGCTGTTGGACCTGGTCCCCGCCGCGGCCGTCGAGTCCTTCGCCGGTGTCGGATACGGCTTTGACCTGGCAGAACTGGCCCAGGGCGAAGAGGTGCTTGACCTGGGCTCCGGTTCCGGAATGGATGCCTTCGTCGCAGCCGTCAAGGTGGGCGCCGGCGGACGGGTGGTGGGCCTGGACATGACCGAGGAACAGATTCGGAAGGCCGAAGGCCTCCGGAAGGCGGCGGACTTTCCCCAGGTCGCGTTCGTCCACGGCCATATCGAAGAACTTCCCTTTGCCGATGAAAGTTTCGACTGCGTCATCTCCAACGGAGTCATCAACCTCTCCCCGGACAAACCATCGGTCTTCCGGGAGGCGGCACGCGTGTTGCGACCCGGAGGACGCCTGGCCGTCACCGACATCGTCACCAAAGAACAGCTGGCCACGTGGATCACCTGCAATGCCGACCTCTGGGCCGCCTGCATTGGCGGCGCCGCCCAGTCGGACACCTATCAACGGGCGATCACCGACAGTGGG
This sequence comes from Paeniglutamicibacter sp. MACA_103, assembly GCF_045798555.1. NCBI lineage: Bacteria > Bacillati > Actinomycetota > Actinomycetes > Micrococcales > Micrococcaceae > Paeniglutamicibacter > Paeniglutamicibacter sp. MACA_103. The sequence continues at coordinate 76,171 of NZ_JBIXLN010000013.1, forward strand.
TTCGTCCTGGGGCAAATGAAGAGGAACCCCTACGAATTCATTTCCGACAGGGCCCGGGCCGCGTCGGCCAGATACGGCGTCATGAGCGTTTCGCTCCTGGCCCGGACCCGCTGAAAACCCGAGGATGGCAAGGCACGGCGAAGGCTAGAACTCTTCGCCGTCGCCCACGACCGCGGCGGCGGGTCCGACGATGTGCGGATCGGGGGAGCCCACCAGCTCGTGGTCCTTGCCGTCGTAGTCGAACAGGCTGAGCACGTGGCGCATGGCCTCGAGCCGGGCGCGCTTCTTGTCGTTGGACTTCACCACGGTCCACGGCGCCCAGTCGGTGTCGGTGCTGCGGAACGTCTCCTCCTTGGCTTCGGTGTAGGCGTCCCACTTGTCCAGCGAGGCGAGGTCGGTGGGGGAGAGCTTCCACTGCCGCACCGGGTCGATCTGGCGGATGGTGAAGCGGGTGAGCTGCTCGCGGCGGGAGACCGAGAACCAGAACTTCACCAGGGTGATGCCGTCGTCGACCAGCTGGCGCTCGAAGTTGGGGGCCTGGTGCATGAACCTGTCGAACTGCTCGCGGGTGCAGAAGCGCATGACGCGTTCGACGCCGGAGCGGTTGTACCAGGAGCGGTCGAAGAGGACCATTTCCCCGGCGGCCGGCAGGTGCGCGATGTAGCGCTGGAAGAACCACTGGGTGGATTCGCGCTCGCTGGGCTTCTCCAGCGCCACCACCCGGGCGCCGCGCGGGTTCAGGTGCTCGGTGAAGCGCTTGATGGTCCCGCCCTTGCCGGCGGCGTCGCGGCCCTCGAAGAGCACCACCAGGCGGCGGCCGGTGGCCTTGATCCAGACCTGCAGCTTGAGCAGCTCGATCTGCAGCAGCCGCTTTTCCAAGTCGTATTGCGCACGGTCCAGGCGCGAGGAGTACGGGAAGTCCTCGCGCCAGGTGTCCACGACTTCCCCGGTGGAGGTCAACAGCACCGGGTCGTCATCGTCGTCGTCGCGAACGGAGTAGCCGTGGGCGGCCAAATCAAGCAATTGCATGGCGTTGACAGTATCCGCGCGCAGTGAACGGAAGATGAACATTGGGTGCCCGGAAGGGGGTTTGTGACCACGGTCTACACGGCGCAAAAGCGGGCGCGGGCCGCGGCCGATCCGCGGCCCGCGCGGGCGTCAGACGGCAGCCGGGGCAGGCAGTGCCGGCAGGGCCTTTTCAAAGAGCCAGGGTTCCAGGAACGCCGCGGCGGAAAGGGCGGTGGGCAGGTGCGCGTCGACGTGGTCGCGGAACAGTGGGTAGGTTACTGTCCCGTGGCGCCGGGCCCCGGTCCAGGCCCGCAGCATCGCGAAGAACGCGCGGTCCCCGGCCGCCAGCCGCAGGGCGTGCAGGGTCAGTGCTCCGCGCTTGTAGACCCGGTCATCGAACATGTCCGCCGGTCCGGGGTCCCCGATGACGATGTCCTGCTCCAGGGAATCGAGCATGGCCCAGGCGTCCCTGGCGCGCGCATCGGTGCTCGGGCCGCCGGAGGCCTGGGACCAGATCCATTCGGCATAGCAGGCAAAGCCCTCATGCAGCCAGATGTCCTCCCACGACCCGACGGTCAGCGAGTTGCCGAACCACTGGTGGGAGAGCTCGTGGGCGATCAACCGCTGCTGCTCCCAGCCCGGGGCCAGGTGGTTGTCGCCCAGGATGGAGAGCCCGTGGGCCTCCAGCGGGATCTCCAGGTCGTCCTCGGTGACCACGACGGTGTAGTCCTCGAAGGGATAGGGGCCGAAGGCCTCGATGAATGTTTCCATCATCCGCGGCTGGTCGGCCAGGGCGGAGGCGGCCCGGCGCAGCTGGGAGGTGTTCGCCGCGACCAATTGCGGAACCGGTGCCGGGGCGCCGGCACGGCGTCCGCCCGGCGGGGCGGCGGCAGCCTCGGTGCCGGCCAGCGCGCGCAGCTCGTAGCGGCCGATCTGCAGCGTCGCCAGGTAGGTGGCCATGGGCTCGTTGACCTCGTAGGTCCAGCGTTCGCGGCTGGAGCGCCGCTGGCGGTCCACCAGCCGCCCGTTGCAGACCGGCCGGTACCCGGCATCGGTGTTGATGCCGATGCGGTAGGTCGCCTTTTGGCTGGGGTGGTCGTTGCAGGGGAACCAGGTGGGGGCCCCGTTGGGCTGCCCGGCCACGAGCACGCCGTCGGTGAGTTCCTCCCAGCCGACCTCGCCCCAGGTTCCCTGGCGCACGTTCGGCACACCGCCGTAGCGGACCTCCACGGTGAACGTGTCCCCGGCGTTTACCGGGGTCACCAGATGGAGCTCCAGCTTGCCGGCCTTTTGTGTGGAGCGGGCGACCTTGGAACCGTTGACCTGGCAGCGGGAGGCGCGCAGCCCTGAGAGGTCCAGAATGATGCGCCGCAGCTCGGCGGCGGCCACGGCGGTGATGGTGGCACGTCCGTCGAGCCGGTTGGCCCCCAGCTTGCAGTCAAGGTCCAGGTCGTAGTGCACCACGCGGTAGTCGGCGCTGCCGGAGCGCGGCACGTAGGCATCCGGGATGAAGGATGCCGTGGTGGCAGTGGCAGTGGCGGTGGCGATCGGTGGGGTGTGGCTCATGCGCGCGGCTGGCTCCAGGGTTGGACGGGGTTGCCCATCCAGTAGCTCGACGGGGGAACGGATTCTCCGCGCATCACCAGCGAACCCGGGCCCACGGTGGCGCCTTCCGCCAGCGAGGCGGCCGGCAGGATGACCCCGTGCGGGCCCATCGTCGATCCGGCGGAGAGTTCCACCGTATCAATTGCCATGACGCGGTCGTGGAAGAGGTGGGTCTGGACCACCGTGCCGCGGTTGACCGTCGAGGAGTCCCCGAGGGTGACCAGGTCGGCCTCGGGCAGCCAGTAGCTCTCGCACCACACGCCGTGGCCGATCTTGGCGCCCAGGGCGCGCAGCCACCAGACCAGGGCGGGGGAGCCGGCCGCCGAGTGGGCGAACCACGGGGCGCAGACCATCTCGATGAACGTGTCCACGACCTCGTTGCGCCAGATGAAGGAGCTCCACAGGGCGTGTTCGCCCGGGCGGATGGGGCCGACCAGCAGCCACTTGGCCACCACCGCGGAGGCTGCGGCGACGGCACCGGCGGTGAGCATCACCGCGCCGCTGAGCAGCGCCGCGAGCAGGTAGCCGTATTGCGCGGCCAGGAGGTCCAGCAGCGCCAGCACCAGGGCGGCGACGCCGACGGTGACCACGACGGGCACGATGCGGCAGATTTCCCACAGGGCGCGGGCAACCTTCAGGCGCAGCGGCGGGGCATAGGTGAGCGAGTCGTCCGAGGCCACCGCGGTGCGGCGCAGGCGCACCGGCGGGCTGCCGAGCCAGGAGGTCCCGGCCTTGGCCTTGGCGGGGGTGGCCGAGAGCACCGCGACCAGGCCGTTGCGCGGCACGCGGCGCCCGGCCCCGGCGATGCCGGAGTTGCCCAGGAAGGCACGCTTGCCGATCTTGGCCCGGCCCACCTTCATCCAGCCGCCGCCGAGTTCGTAGGTGGCGACCATGGTGTCGTCGGCCAGGAAGGCCCCGGCGCCGATGGTGGTCATCTTGGGGATCAGCAGCACCGTGGAGGCCTCGACGTTGCGTCCGACCTTGGCGCCGAGCAGGCGCAGCCACACGGGGGTGAAGAGCGAGGCGTAGAGGGGGAAGAGCAGGTCGCGGGCCATGTCCAGCAGGCGTTCGGTGGCCCAGACCTGCCAGCCGATCCGGCTGTCGACCCGGTGCCAGCCTTCGCGCAGGCCAAGGCCCAGCAGGCGGGTGGCCACCAGGACCAGCAGCATGTTGAGCCCGAACCAGACCAGTGCCGCCACCGGGACGGCCAGCGTGAGCCGCAGCAGGGATTCGTGCAGGGATTCCTGGCCGCGCAGCAGCAAGGCCGCCGCGATGATGGCCCCCAGGATGGAAAGCAGGGGAATGGCGCCGAGGGCCGAGGAGGCCACGGCGAACATCGCGTTGCGCACCCGGCGGGTACGCAACGGCTCCTGCGGCCAGGCGGGCTTGGCCTTGCCGCTGCGTTCGGCGGGGGAGCCGGAGTAGGCGGAGAACGCCTTGGTGCGCCCGGCCAGCGCCGAACCGGCGGCCAGCACCACGCCGTCGGCGACCACGGAGCCGGGCATCAGCGTGCTGCGTGCCCCGACGCTTGCCTCGGCGCCGACCTCGATGTGACCCACGTGGACGCGGTCCCCGTCGATCCAGTAGCCGGTGAGGTCGACCTCGGGCTCGATGCTGGCACCGCGGCCGATCGACAGCAGGCCGGTGACGGGCGGGACAGAGTGCAGCTGCACGTCATGTCCCACCTTGGCGCCCAGGGCGCGGGCGTAGAACTGGATCCAGTGGGCGCTGCCCAGCGAGACGGGATCGACCAGGTCGGCGATCTGCTGGGCCATCCACAACCGCAGGTGCACCTTGCCCGAACGCGGGTAGTTCCCGGGCTGCAGCTTGCGCAGCAGCAGGCGCGCCGCGATGACGGACAGCGCCATGCGCCCGGGGGAGGACACGAAGACGAGCCAGAGCGCGGCCACCGCCCACCAGGAGAGCCGCGGCGCGTCGGTGAAGACGCCCAGGGCGCCGAGCACGTTGTTGCCGGCGGCCAGGTACACGAGCCAGCGCATGCCCACCAGGATGAAGGTGGGGATGCCCATCAGCGTCTGGAAGACCTGGGCGCGCCGGGTGGTGCGCTCGACGATTCTGGTCTCGGGTTCGGCGCCGGAGCTGGTGCCCAGGGCCTCGAGCAGGGATCCGATGCGCGGGTGGGAGTAGATCTCGGCCACCGTGACGGTGCGGTAGCGCACGCGCAGGGCGGAGACCAGCTGGGCTGCCGAGAGCGAACCGCCGCCGGAGGCGAAGAAGTCGGCATCCAGCGACCCGACCTCGGTGCCCAGCACCCGGGTCCACTGCTCAACGACCCATTGTGCGTCCTCGCCCAGCTCCGGCAGGACACCGGCATCGGAGGAAGCCTTGGCGCCGGTCAGCGGCCAGGGCAGGGCATTGCGGTCGACCTTGCCGCTGGTCTTGGTGGGAAGGGTGTCGACGACCGCGAGCAGCGGGATCAGCGGGGCCGGAAGCGTGTCGGCAAGCCGGCCGCGCGCAGCAGAGGTGTCGTAGGCGGGATCCGCGGCCAGGTATCCGACGAGGATCTGGTTTCCCGCGGCGGTGGTCTTCACCGCGGCCGCTGCGCCGGAGACCCCGGGCAGCGACTGCAGCGCCGCATCGATCTCGCCCAGCTCGATGCGCCGGCCGCCGAGCTTGACCTGTTCGTCCATGCGGCCCAGGAAGACCAGGCCTTCGGGGTCCGCCTGCACCAGGTCACCCGAGCGGTAGGCGCGCTCCCAACCCAGGGTCTCGAAGGGCGCGTATTTCTCCGCGTCCTTGGCCGGGTCCAGGTAGCGCCCGAGCCCGACGCCGCCGATGATCAGTTCCCCGCTTTGCCCGGGGGACACCGGGAAGCCCGAGGCGTCGACGACCGCCAGGTCCCAGCCGTCCAGCGGCAGGCCGATGCGCACCGGGTCGGTGCCGTCCATCTGCGCGGCACAGGCCACCACGGTGGCCTCGGTGGGGCCATAGGTGTTCCAGACTTCGCGCCCCGGAACCGCCAGGCGGGCGGCAAGCTCCGGCGGGCAGGCCTCGCCGCCGAAGATCAGCAGCCGGACGTTTTCCAGGGCCTCGGCGGGCCAGAGGGCAGCGAGCGTGGGGACGGTGGAGACCACGGTAACCCCGCGAGTCACCAGCCAGGGCCCCAGGTCCATGCCCGAACGCACCAGGGCGCGCGGGGCCGGCACCAGGCAGGCGGCGTGGCGCCAGGCAAGCCACATTTCCTCGCAGGAGGCATCGAAGGCCACGGAGAGCCCCGCCAGCACGCGGTCCTCGGGACCCAGCGGGTCGCTTGCCAAGAAGATCCGGGCCTCGGCGTCGACAAAGGCGGCCGCCGAGCGCTGGGTGATGGCCACGCCCTTGGGGGTGCCGGTGGATCCGGAGGTGAAGATGATCCAGGCGTCGTCGCCCAGCCCGGCGTCGCGGGCCTCGGCCGGGTTCGGCGTCGCGCGCAGCGTGGTGACCTTGCCCTTTTCGCCCATGACGGCCGCGACCTTGGCCTCGGAAAAGACCAGCCGGGCGCGTTCCTCGGGGTCGTCGGCATCGACGGGGACGTAGGCCGCGCCGATCTTCATGGTGGCCAGGATGCCGATGTACAGGTCCCGGGTGCCCGAGGGGATGCGGATGCCGATGTGGTCCCCGGCGCCGAGGCCGGCGGCCCGCAGGCGTGCCGCGGTCTCCTCGATGGCCACAAGCAGGTCCGCGTAGGTAAGCGAGCGCTCGCCGTCATCAAGTGCCGGGGCCTCGGGGTGGGCGGCCGCACTTGCCTCAAGGATGTCCAGGAGGGTGCGGGGCGCCGGTGTCAGGTCGCTGCCCGGGTACTGCGGCAGGTACAAGGGGGCGGTGGTTCCATTCTCGGAAATGCTGGGAGTCGTTTCCACTGCGGCTTTCTTGGCGTGGTGCTCGGCCCCGGCCCCTTACAGGGGACGGGCTCGGACGATGGAGCCCACCCCTGCTCCGGCGGCACCCCGTTCAAGGCGTCCGCCACCGCCCGGTCGGCACGTACGGGGTTACCGTAACGACGAAAGGTTAACGGAAGGTGTCCAAGGGACGGGGGTCACGCGGTTTCCGTCAAAGCCGCGTCACATGGGCATCCATGGCCGTGTGATGCCTCACGAATCCGCATGTCGGGTTCACGGCTAGGGGGAAGCGGCGGGTCCCTCCAGGGCCTCGATGCCGCGGATGGGGGAGGTTGTCCTGAGCGTCGGGACGCCGTCCCCGCGCAGGTCCAGCACGAAGATCCCGTTCAGGCCGATTCCGAATTGCAGGATGCGCAGCACCTCGACGGGTTGCTCGTCCTTCCGCAGGGCCGACGGCCGGTCAGCCAAGGCGGGCTCGGGAACAGATTCCCGGGGCAGACGGGTCAGGGTTGCCCGCGCGGGGGCGATCTCCAGGAGGTAGAGGCTGCCGCTCGCCGTGGTGAACTTGTATGAGGCCGGTTCAATCTCGTTCATGTCGTGTCCGGGGAGTGCGAGGATGCCTGGTTCCTGCCATCATCCCAGATGGGCAATACTCAATGCAGCACTTGCCGGCCACGCATCCAAGTCAAGCAGCCGCCAGGGAGGGAGAATCGCGAATGCACGGACTTTCGGGCACCGGCCTCGAACCGGGGTTCCCGGCGCCCTGGTGGGCGGCCGCCCCGCTGGCCGAGGCCGCGACGCACGCCGATCTCCCCTTGCGGGCCAGCGAACTGAAACGTGCAGGCGGCTACCTTGAGGGGCGCCCGCGCGAGGACTTCGTAGCCGGGCGGATCCTCGTCAGGGTCCTGGCGGCCGGGCTGTTGAACCGTGCGCTGCCCCCGCGCCGCCGGATCCTTCCGGGGGAGCTCGAGCTCACGCAGTATTGTCCGCAGTGCGCGTCGACGGCGCACGGGACCCCGAGTCTGGGGCTGCCGGGGGCCGGGGATTCCTTCACCCTCTCCTATGCACGGACCGCGGGTTGGCTGCTGCTGGGACTGGCACCCGGCACCGACCGGCTGGGTGTGGACCTGGCAGACCTGGATGACAGGGCGTTTGCCCCGGGGGACGGGGGCATGTTGGAGGACTATGCCTACGCGCCGGAGGAACGCGCACAACTCGAATTGCTCCCGGAACCCGAACGCCAGCGGCTGCGGGCCCGGTGGTGGGCCCTGAAGGAGGCCGTCGCCAAGGCCGGCGGGGAGGGACTGGCGGGGGAAGGCGGCATTCCCGCGGTCGCCGGGAAGAATCGGCATCCGCTGCTGGGCAGCCCCGGGATCCGGGTGCTGGACCTGGAGCCCGAAAGCATCGACTCCCTGGGAACCATGCTTCCCGCCCACCTGGTGGGCTCCATCGTGTGGGCCCCGACGGCCTGAGAAAACCCACGGGCGGCGCTCGCCGATACCGGCAAGCGCCGCCCGTGCGACGTGGGTCGGGCCCCGGGTCAGCCCTTGACGGAGCCGCTCATCAGCCCGCCGACAAAGTACTTGCCGAGCAGGATGTAGACGACCAGGGTCGGCACCGAGGCGATCAGCGCCCCGGCCATGGACGCCGCGTAGTCGGTGAGCTGGCCGCCGGCCAGGAAGCTCAGCGCGATGGTGACCGGGCCGTTGCGTCCCGAGGAGAAGAACGCCGCGAACAGGTAGTCGTTCCACGCGGAGGTGAACTGCCAGATCAGCACGACCACGAAGCCCGGGGCGGAGATCGGCAGGATCACCGAGGCGTAGGTGCGGATGATCCCCGCCCCGTCCATGCGGGCAGCCTCGATGAGTTCGCCGGGCACCGATTCGTAGTAGTTGCGGAAGATCAGCGTGCAGATCGGCAGGCCGTAGACGATGTGCAGGACCATCAGCGAGGGGATGCCCTGCGGCACCCCGAGGTCGTTCATCAGCTGGGTCAGCGGGATCATGACCGCCTGGTAGGGGATGAACATGCCGAAGAGGATCAGCGTGAACACCACGTTGGCACCGGGGAAACGCCATTTGGAGAGCACATAGCCGTTGAGGGAGCCCAGGGTGGCGGAAATGATGGCTGCCGGAACCACCAGCGCAAAGGTCCGGCCCAGGGCCGGGGCCAGGGTGGTCCAGGCCTTGGACCAGCCACCTGTTTCCCAGGCGGTGGGCAGGAACCAGGCGCGGGACGGGTCGGCGTCGGCGGTGCCCTTGAAGCTGGTGATGAACAGGACGTAGGCGGGGATCAGCACCACGATCACGAAGAACAGCAGCAGCGCGTACTTCAGGGTGCGGTTGATCCGGCGGCGCCCGGAGTTCGGGGCGATCGCCGCGGGCAGCGGTGCCGGTGCCGCGGAGCGGTCAAGGATCGAGGTGGCCATCAGCGCTTCTCCGCTCGCGAGGTGTACATGAGGTAGGGGATGACTACCAGCGCCACGAGCACCAGCAGGATCGTGCCGATCGCCGCGGCATCGGCATAGTCGCTGCCGATGTACTTGACCCACATCATGGTCGCGGGGACCTGCACGTCGTAGGTGTTGGCGTCGGGGACGATGGCGCGGATCAGGTCGAAGAGCTTCAGGGACATGTGTCCGATGATGATCACGGCCGAAAGCATCACGGGGTTCAGCTGCGGGAAGATCACGTGCCGGTAGAGCTTCCATTCGCTGCAGCCGTCGATCCGTGCGGCCTCGCGCAGTTCCTCGGGGATGCCCCGGAAGCCGGCCAGGAAGAGGGCCATGACGTAGCCGGAGAGCTGCCAGATGGCCGGGACGGCGATGGCGGCAATGCCCCAGGTGGGGTTGGACCACCAGTCGTTCTGCAGGAATCCCAGGCCCACCGAATCGAGCAGCCGGTTCAGGCCCGTGGTGCGTTCCCCTCCGGGCTGGTCGGTCTGGAGGCTGGAGAGCAGCCAGCGCCACACGACACCCGAGGCTATGAACGAAACGGACATGGGCAGGAGGTAGATGGCACGGAAGAAGCCCTCGCCCTTGGCGGGCTTGTCCAGCATCCAGGCCCAGAGGAAGCCGAAGATCAGCGTTCCGGCGAGGAAGACGATGGTGAGGATCAGCAGGTTCCACAGCGAGTGCTGGAAGTTCGGGTCGGCCAGCAGGTTGGTGTAGTTCGAGAAGCCGACGTAGTCGTCGCTGGGCCTGGCGGTGTGCTGGTTGGTGAGACTGACCCGGAAGTTCTCAATGATGAGCCAGTAGACGAACACGCCAATCAGGATGATGGTCGGTGCCAGGAGCAAGAGTCCCGGTCCCCAGTGTTTTACGCGCCTCAGCATGGTTTCCTCTCAGAAGAAAGTGGCGTCTTAAACATTTGGGGGCGGTGTCGCCAACCGTGTTGGCTGTGACCGCCCCCAAATTAGTGGTGGAGTGTGTTTACTTGCCGAACTTTTCCGCGGTGGCCGCAGCGGATTCCTGCAGCGTTGCCACGTTGGTGTCGCCACCGAACTTGCTCACCGCGGTGCTGAGTTCGTTGAGCCAGGCCACGGGCACGGCGGCACCGTGCGCGAGCGAGGAGACGATCTTGTCCTGGGAGAAGTCCTTGATGGCGCTCTTCTGGTACTCGGAGAAGTCATCGGTCTTGGCCGTCGTGTTCGCCGGGATCGATCCCTTGGCCTTGTTGAAGGCGGTCTGGCCGTCGGCCGAGCCGATGGTGGTCAGCCAGGCCTTAGCTCCGGCCGGGTTGGGTGCGCCAATCGGCAGGGTGAAGGAGTCGGCGAGGAAGTTGAAGACGCCCTGGGTGCCCGGCATCGGGAAGTAGGTGTAGTCGGTGCCTGCCACGTCGCCGTCCTGGGCGAACTTGGCCTCTGCCCAGTCGCCCATGAGGTTGTAGGCCGCGGCGCCATCCTGGACCAATTGCGTGGCCGGTGCCCAGTCGCTGAGGGAATCGCGGTCGGAGTTGGTGTAGCTCAGGACCTTCTTGTAGGACTCGATGGCCTTGGTGACATCGGCGCCCTTCCAGTCCGTCGCACCGTCCCAGAGCCCGTTGTAGCCGTCGACCCCGAGGCTGGAGAGCAGGACGTTTTCAAAGAGCTGGACCTGGGTCCAGGATCCGGCGACCGCCAGCGGTGTCTTGCCGCTGTCCTTGACCTTTTCCAGGTCGGCAATCCAGGCGTCGAGGTTTTCGGCGGGCTTGTTCGGGTCCAACCCGGCATCCTTCAACACCTCGACGTTGGCCCAGACGACGTTTGAGCGGTGGATGTTGGATGGTACGGAATAGATTTTTCCGTCAACGGTGAGCCGGTCGATGAGGTCCTTCGGGAACTGGTCGGTGAGCTTGTTATCGGTGTAGAAGCCAGTGAGGTCCTCGAGCTGGTCGGCATCGATGTAGTCCTGCAGCTCTGCGCCGGCGTGGGCCTGGAAGGAATCCGGCGGGGTTCCGGCCTTCAGCTGCGCGGCCAACACGCTCTTGGCTTGCGAGCCGGCACCGCCGGCCACCGCCAGGTTGTCGAATGTCAGGTTCGGGTAGTCCTCGTTGAAGACCTTGACCAGGGCGTCGAGACCGACCTTCTCGGATCCGTCCGCCCACCAGGTGAACACGCCGACGTTGCCGGTGGCGTCGCTGGCGGCGGCGCCCGATTCAGCAGGTGCTTCGCCGCCACCGCCGCATCCGGCGAGGGTGAGTCCCAATGTTGCGGCCGCTGCGATGAGCGTTAGACGACGGCGCATATCTGCCTCCAAGAGTTGTTTGAAAATGTGAGGAATTGTCGAGTGGTGTGTCGGTTCTCACCTAATGGTTACCCGCATCACACTTTGTCGTCAACTACTTAACGCAAACTTTCCTGAATCTTTGGCGAAATAGGCGCACCGAATGACGGGTTCTGGCCGCGGCGCAGGACCAGCGCCGCGGCCCCGAGTGCCTCGGCGCGGTCACCCAGCTGTGCCATGCAGACCGCGGTGTTCTCGCCGATCACCGGGATGGCATGGCGCAGCAAACCCCGACGAATGGGCTCCAGCAGGATCTCACCGAGGGGTGCCAGGGGCCCCCCGATGACGATGACTTCGGGACTGAGCATGTTTGCGACGTTGGCCAGCGCGTGGCCCACTGCCGCCCCCACGTCTCCGATGATCCGCAGCGTCGCGGAATCTCCCGCGCGGGCCCGCTCGATGACGCTCTCGATCGTGATGGGAACTCCCTCCGCACGGCTCAGGAGCTCGATGATGATCCCGGTCGAGGCCACCGTCTCAAGGCATCCGCGATTGCCGCAGCGGCAGATGAGTCCCTGGTCGAAGATCGTTGAATGACCGATTTCACCCGTGACCCCGATGTTTCCGTAATGCAAGGAACCGTTGAGGATGAGCCCGGACCCGATGCCGCTGCCGATCTTGAGAAAACAGAGGTTCGAACAAATTTGGTGTTCGCCCCAGGTTATTTGCGCCAGGGCACCCAGATTTGAGTCATTGTCAATGAATACGGGCAAATCCAGCGCCGCGTGCAGTTGCGACTCGATGTCGATCCCCACCCATTCCGGGAGGATTGCACCACGGATGACGGTCATGGTCCTGTGATCGATGGGTCCCGGGATGCCGATTCCGGCACCCAGCAATTGGCCGTGTTCGATGCCGTGGTCCGCGAGGAGTTTCTTGAGCATGCCGGCGGCGACGGAGATGCTTTCCTCCGCCCGGTGCCCCACCGGCAAGGCGGTGTGTTCCTCGCCCAAAAGGCGGAATCCGGAGCGGGCGAGCACCACTCGAACGTGGCTGCGGCCAAAGTCGATGCCAACGGCCACATCGGCCGCCTCGATGACGCTGACACCCACCGCGCGACGCCCCGAGCTGGTGGTGGGGGTGGCCTCCACGCGGTTCGCCGCCGCCAGGCTCTTGACGATATTTGAGATGGTGGCCGTTGAGAGTCCCGTTGCGCGAGCCAGTGCCGCCTGCGTGAGAGTTCCGTGGCTGCGCAACATCGCCAGGACGCGTTCCTCGTTGAGTTCGCGCAGTGCCGACTGCGAGCCGGGGTTCGTCCCGCCGGGGGAGTTGCGTTGATCTGCACTCATGCCTAGTAGCGTGCGTTACGAACGCGCTTGTGGTCAAGAGTTGAATGCAAGATTAACTAACCATGTTGTTTCTTGAATGCAAAATGGCCGGTTCGCCAGGCCGGGAAAACGCGAGCTGAATACCGCGAGTCGGGCGCTTTGCCGCAAGGCTCGCCTGCCGTGGAGCTCGATCCCGACGTTCCAGACCGTTACCGCCCGGCGCAGGACTGTAGTAGGAATAGACCCAGGCCCGCTTGGGCCGGGACCTGACGGCATCGTGAAGGAGCGTGGCGCGTGACAAATCCGGATCTTGGCCTTTGGCCGCCAAGCAGGGGCAACTATCGTCGCTCGGAAGTCTCGTCGTTCCTGGGCACCGGAGATCTGGTTTGGGATCGCGTCATCGCGGATGTGCTGCGCTGGAAAGTGAAAACGGCGAGCGGCTTCACGGTGAGCTCAACTGCGTCGGTGAGGCAGGGGGACCGCGTGGACGTCACTGCGCGCCTGTTCGGCGTCGCCGTCATGGAGCCGGTGGAAGTTGTTGCCGTCGTGGATGAGCCTGGCCGAGTCGGGTTTGCCTACCGGACCCTGCCGGGTCACCCCGTCAGTGGCGAGGAGGCCTTTGTGGTGAGCCGCCACGGAGACGAAGTGCGCCTCACCGTGCGATCCCTCACGCGGGCGGCGCCACAGCAACCGTGGCGTGCGCTCTTCCCGTTGCTTCTCGTTGTGCAGCGGGCAGTGCGGTGGCGATATCTCCGCGCGCTGCGGTAGATTCTCTCGCCGCGGGCGACCGGGCAGTCCGGCCAGTGGATGCCAAAAGCCAGGCCGGGCGCAGCTCGGGCCGCCTCCAGGAAACTGCGTTCCGTGGAGGCGGCCCGAATCGTGCGGCCGTGGGTTGGTTCGAGGTTACGGGACCAGGATGACCTTGCCGGTGGTGGCGCGGGATTCAAGGGCGCGGTGGGCGGCCCCTGCCTCGGCCAGCGGGAAGCGTGCGCCGATGCGGACGTCGAGCTTGCCGGCGGAAACCAGTTCAAAGAGTTCGCCGGAGCGCCAACGTCGCTCTTGGGCATCCAGGAGGAAGTCGGCGACCTTGGGGCGGGTCACCGTCAGCGAGCCGTGGGCGTTCAGGCGCTGCAGGTCAAAGGGCGGGACCTGGCCCGAGGCCCCGCCAAAGAGCACCAGGGTGCCGCGGATCTTCAGGGCCTCCAGGGAGCCGTCGAAGGTGTCCTTGCCGATGCCGTCGTACACGGCGTCGACTCCCTTCCCGCCGGTGAGCTCGCGAACCCGGGTGGGGACCTCGTCGTAGGACAGGACGTGGTCGGCGCCGGCTGCGCGGGCCAGTTCCGCTTTTTCAGGAGTCGAGGTGGTGGTGATGACGGTGGCCCCGCGCAGCTTCAGCAGCTGGATCAGCAGGAGGCCCACCCCGCCGGCGCCGGCATAGGTGAGTACGGTGTCTCCCGGCTGCACCTTGTAGCTGGAGTTGATCAGGTAATGGGCGGTGATGCCCTGCAGCGGCAACGCGCCGGCGGTTTCCAGCGACACGTTCTCCGGGACCGGAAGGGCCTTGTCGGCATCCAGCAGCGTGTGGGTGGCGTAGGTCTGCGACCCCTCGGTGGTGGCAACGCGGTCGCCGACGGCGAAACCGGTGACGCCCGCGCCGACCGCCTCGACGGTGCCGGAGCACTCGCTGCCCGGGGTGAAGGGGTACTTGACCTTGTAAACGCCCGAGCGCTGGTACGTCTCAATGAAATTCACCCCGACGGCAGCGACCCTGATGAGCAGCTGTCCGGGGCCGGGGGAAGGAATCGGCGAAGCAACATACTCAAATGCTTCGGGTCCGCCGGCCTGGCGGGCGATAATTGCATGGGAACTCACGTGAGGGTCTCCTTGGGTCTGCTCTTGCACTTTGTTTCCACCCTAGCGTTCGGCCCCGTGGGACTCTTGCCCCGGGCGGCCATGTTGCGTTGCGGGCCCCCAAGAAGTGAATATTTATTAGCTATCATGCATAAATGCGTAGTAGGGTTGATTCATGACGATTTCAGTAGCTGTATCCGGAGCCAGTGGGTATGCCGGCGGCGAGGTCTTGCGCTTGCTGTCCAACCACCCGGACGTGACCATCGGTGCCATCACCGCCCACTCCAACGCCGGGCAGCGACTGGGAGAGCTTGCCCCGCACCTGCATTCCCTGGCCGACAGGATCCTGGTGGAAACCACCGTCGAGCAGCTGAGCGGGCACGACGTCGTGTTCCTTGCGCTGCCGCACGGGCACAGCGCCGAGATCGCCTCCCAGCTCCCTGCGGGCACCCTGGTCATTGACGCCGGGGCCGACCACCGCCTCGAATCCCCGGAAGCCTGGGAAAAGTTCTACGGCTCCTCCCACGCCGGAACCTGGCCCTACGGCCTGCCGGAGCTGCCCGGTGCCCGGGACCTGCTCGTCGGCGCAAAGCGCATCGCGGTGCCCGGCTGCTACCCGACCTCGGTCCAGCTGGCCCTCGTCCCCGGCTTCGCCGCCAACCTCCTGGAGCCCGACGACGTGGTCGTGGTCTCGGCCTCGGGAACCTCGGGAGCCGGAAAGAGCGCCAAGGTGAACCTCATCGGCTCCGAGGTCATGGGTTCCATGAACCCCTACGGCGTGGGCGGGTCCCACCGCCACACCCCGGAAATGGAACAAGGCCTGTCCAAGGCCGCCGGCGTTCCGGTCACGGTGTCCTTCACCCCTACCCTCGCACCGATGCCGCGCGGGATCCTGACCACCGCCACCGCCAAGGTCAAGCCGGGCGTGGACGAGGCAACGCTGCGCGCCGCGTGGACCGCGGCCTACAAGGACGAGCCGTTCGTGCACGTGCTGCCCGAGGGCCAGTGGCCGGCCACCTCCTCGGTCATCGGCTCCAACCACGCGCAGATCCAGCTGGCCTTCGACCCGCACGCGGGCCGCGTGATCGTCTCGGCGGTCATCGACAACCTCACCAAGGGCACCGCCGGCGGTGCCGTCCAATCCATGAACATCGCCCTGGGCCTGAAGGAAACCGCCGGCCTGGCACTTGAAGGAGTAGCACCGTGAGCAACGCACCCATGGGAATCACCGCCCCGGCAGGCTTCAGCGCCGCGGGCATCACCGCCGGACTCAAGGCCTCGGGAAACCCGGACCTGGCCCTGGTGCGCAACAACGGACCGCGCTTCGACGCGGCGGCCGTGTTCACCTCCAACCGCGTGGCCGCGGCCCCCGTGCACTGGTCGCGCCAGGTCATCACCGACGGACGCGCCGACGCCGTGGTGCTGAACTCCGGCGGCGCCAACGCCTGCACCGGCCCCGAGGGCTTTGCCAACACCCACGCCACGGCCGAACACGTGGCCAGCGTGCTGGGCGTGGCCAGCGGGGACGTGCTGGTCTGCTCCACCGGGCTGATCGGCGAGCAGCTGCCCATGGACAAGATCCTGCCCGGCGTCGACGCGGCCGCCGCGGCCCTGGGGACGGGCAACGAGTTCGACGGGGGAGCGGCGGCCGCCACGGCCATCATGACCACCGACACCGTGAGCAAGCAGGCCGGGTTCGCCGGTTCCGGGTATTCGATCGGCGCCATGGCCAAGGGCGCGGGCATGCTCGCCCCGGGCCTGGCCACCATGCTCGTGGTCATCACCACCGACGCGGTGCTGGATCCGGCCCAGCTGGATGCCGCGCTGCGCGAGGCCACCCGGGTGAGCTTCGACCGCGCCGACTCCGACGGCTGCATGTCCACCAACGACACCGTGATCCTGATGTCCTCCGGGGCCAGCGGATCCACCCCGGACGTTGCCGAATTCACCGCCGGACTCACCGGGGTCTGCGTCGAGCTGGCCCAGGCGCTGATCTCCGACGCCGAGGGCGCCGCCCACGAGATCACCATCCGCACCTTCAACGCCGCCACCGAGGACGACGCCGTCGAGGTCTCGCGCACCGTGGCGCGTTCCAACCTCTTCAAGACCGCGATCTTCGGCCAGGACCCCAACTGGGGCCGGGTGCTTTCCGCGGTGGGAACCACCCAGGCGGCCTTCGAGCCCGATGAGCTGAACGTCTCCATCAACGGCGTCCAGGTCTGCCGCAAGGGCGGGGTCGGCGAGGACCGCAACCTCGTGGACCTTTCCGGCCGCAACGTGCTGGTGGAAATCGACCTCAACGCCGGCGCGCAGGAAGCCAGCCTGTGGACCAACGACCTGACCCACGACTACGTCCACGAGAATTCGGCCTACAGCAGCTAACTGCGGCAACGTCCCGTGGGGGAGTCACGGGAACAAGAACCCGCCCCCACCGGACACCACCGCCCGGCCCAAACGTTTCAGTGAGGAAACACCCGAGCATGACTGAGAAACAACCCACGCCCATGGACGTGGCACAGAGCAAGGCCGAGGCCCTGATCGAGGCACTGCCCTGGATCCAGCGCTTCGCCGGAACCACCATGGTCATCAAATACGGCGGAAACGCCATGATCAACGAGGAACTGCGCCGCGCCTTCGCCGAAGACATCGTCTTCCTGCGCCACGTGGGCATCAACCCCGTGGTCGTGCACGGGGGAGGCCCGCAGATCAACTCCATGCTCAGCCGCCTGGGCATCGAGTCCGAATTCAAGGGCGGGCTGCGCGTGACCACCCCCGAGACCCTGGACGTGGTCCGCATGGTGCTCACCGGCCAGGTGCAGCGCGAACTGATCGGCCTGATCAACTCCCACGGCCCCTACGCGGTGGGACTCTCCGGCGAGGACGGCGCGCTGCTGCGTGCCGTGCGCACCGGGACCTACATCGCCGGGCAGCACGTGGACCTGGGACTCGTGGGCGAGGTGACGGGCGTGAACCCCGGCCAGATCCTGGACCTGCTGGCCGCCGGAAAGATCCCCGTGGTCTCCACGGTGGCGCCGGAGGTCGACGAGAAGGACAACCCCACCGGCCAGGTGCTCAACGTCAACGCCGACACCGCCGCCGCGGCGCTGGCCAGCGCCCTGGGCGCCTCCAAGCTGGTCATCCTCACCGACGTGGAAGGACTCTACGCGTCCTGGCCCGACAGGTCCTCGCTGATCTCCTCGCTGGACGCCGAGCAGCTGCGCGCCCTGATGCCCAAGCTCGAATCGGGGATGATCCCCAAGATGGCGGCCTGCCTCAAGGCCGTGGACGAGGGCGTGGGCCAGGCCCACATCGTCGACGGCCGCCAACCGCACTCCATGCTGCTGGAGGTCTTCACCTCCGCCGGCGTCGGAACCCAAGTCATTCCCAAGGACAAGGCATGAACGAGATCATTGAACAGGAAACGGGCGCGCTGAACGCCCTGGCCGGCAGCGAACTGCTGGCCCGCTACAACCACTCGTTGCTGGGCGTCTTCGGCACCCCGCAACAGGTGCTGGTGCGCGGGGCGGGCTGCCACGTGTGGGACGCCGACGGCAAGGAATACCTGGACCTGCTCTCCGGGATCGCCGTCAACGCGCTGGGCCACGCCCACCCGCTGCTCACCTCCGTGGTTTCCTCTCAGCTGGCAACCCTGGGACACATCTCCAACTTCTTCACCAGCCCCACCCAGATCGCGCTGGCCGAGAAGCTGCTGGAGATCAGCGCGGCACCGGCTGGCTCCAAGGTCTTCTTCACCAATTCAGGCACCGAGGCCAACGAGGCGGCCTTCAAGCTGGCCCGCCGCAACGCCGGCACCGCCGATGCCCCGCGCACCAAGATCATCGCCCTGGAGCACGCGTTCCACGGCCGCACCATGGGTGCGCTGGCACTGACCTGGAAGCAGGCCTACCGCGAGCCCTTCGAGCCGCTTCCGGGCGGGGTCGAATGGATCCCGGCAGGGGACATCGAGGCCCTGCGTGCAGCGGTCGACGAGTCCACCGCCGCGGTGTTCATCGAACCGATCCAGGGCGAGGCGGGCGTCATCGAATTCGGCCCCGGCTACCTGCAGGCGGCACGCGAGATCACCGCCGCTGCGGGCGCGCTGCTCATCTTCGACGAGGTCCAGACCGGCATCGGCCGCACCGGCGCCTGGTTCGCCTCCGCCGGGGTCGTCCCCGACGCCATGACCCTGGCCAAGGGCCTGGGCGGCGGGTTCCCCATCGGCGCGATGCTCGTCTTCGGCACCGAGGCCACCGCGCTGCTCACCCCCGGCCAGCACGGAACCACCTTCGGCGGAAACCCCGTGGCCACCGCCGCGGCCCTGGCCACCCTGCACGTCATCGAGTCGCAGGGCCTGCTGGCACAGGCGGGACGCGTGGGCGAGGACGTGCGGAGCAAGCTTGCCGCGCTTGACTTCGTCACGGCCGTCCGCGGGAAGGGACTGCTCATCGGGTTCGACCTGGCCGCCGCGGTGGCACCGGCGGTGGTGGGTGCGGCCCTGAAGGCCGGGTTCATCATCAACGCCCCGGGCCCCCACACGCTGCGCCTGGCACCTCCCCTGATCATCACCACCGAACAACTCGACACCTTCGTAGCAGCGCTGCCCGCCATTTATGCCGCGGCCGTTGCCGGCACCCAGGAATAGGACCACCACCATGACCACCAACGTTCGCCACTTCCTGACCGACCTCGACCTCACCCAGGCCGAACAGACCGAGGTCCTCGACCTGGCCGTTGCCATGAAGAAGGACAAGTACGGCTACAAGCCGTACGCCGGACCGCAGACCGTGGCGGTGTTCTTCGACAAGACCTCCACCCGCACCCGGGTGTCCTTCGCCGCGGGCATCGCCGAGCTCGGCGGTTCGCCGCTGATCATCAACTCCGCCGAATCGCAGCTGGGCCACAAGGAATCGATCTCCGATTCCGCCAAGGTCCTCGAGCGCATGGTCTCCACCATCGTGTGGCGCACCTACGCGCAGGCCGGCCTGGAGGAAATGGCCGAGAACTCTTCCGTCCCGGTCATCAACGCCCTCTCCGACGACTACCACCCCTGCCAGCTGCTGGCGGACCTGCTGACCGTGCGCGAGCACAAGGGCACGCTGGCCGGGCTGTCCATGGCCTACCTGGGGGATGCGGCCAACAACATGGCCAACTCCTACCTGTTGGCGGGCGTCACGGCCGGGATGCACGTGCGCATCGCCGGGCCCGAGGGCTACCTGCCGGCCGCGGAGATCATCGCCGCGGCCGAGGCGCGCGCCGCGGAAACCGGCGGCTCGGTCACCGTGACCACGGACGCCGCCGCGGCCCTGGCCGGTGCCGACGTGGTTGCCACGGACACCTGGGTGTCCATGGGCCAGGAAGACGAGAAGGCGCAGCGCATGGAGCTGTTCCGCGAATACGCCGTGGACTCCGCGGCCATGGCCCACGCGGACAAGGACGCCGTCGTCCTGCATTGCCTGCCGGCCTACCGCGGCTACGAAATCGCGGCGGACGTCATCGACGGACCGCAGTCGGTGGTCTTTGACGAGGCCGAGAACCGCGTCCACGCCCAGAAGGCCATCATGGGCTGGCTGATGGCCAAGTCGAACCTGGCCGCGGTGCCGGGAGTGACCCCGAACCGATGAGCACTCCCGCATCGTTCCAGCCCACGACGAAGATCGCGCGCCAGGCGCGGGTGAGCGCCATTCTTTCCACCCGCTCGGTGCGTTCGCAGGCCGAGCTGGTGGCCCTGTTGGCAGATGAAGGCATGGCCGTCACCCAGGCCACGTTGTCGCGCGACCTGGTGGAGCTGGGTGCGGTGCGGGTGCGCGGGGCAGACGGGGGACTCGTCTACGCCGTGCGCCAGGAGGGAGGGGACCGCAGCCCCCAGGTCGGCGTTGGCCAAGAGGTGCATGACGCCAAACTGGCCAAGCAGTGCGCGGAATTGCTGATCACGGCCGAGGCCTCGGGCAACATCGTGGTGCTGCGCACCCCGCCGGGTGCCGCAAACTTCCTGGCCCTGTCCATCGACCATTCCACGATGCCGCAGATCCTGGGGTGCATTGCCGGGGACGACACCGTCATGCTGGTGACCCGCGACGTCGACGGCGGGGCCGATGTCGCCGCACGTTTCCTGGCGCTGGCCGACCCGCAGTAGCGGAATCGTCCGGTCGCACCATCGCAGGACTCCAGGAGGCAAGGATGGATCCTTCCAAGAAGGCGGCAATACTCGGTGCGCTCCTGGCCGCGCTTCTCTTGCTGGCGATCCTGGCCGGCATCATCGTCGGGACCGGCGGCATGCTCACCGGTGGCGGCCTGCGTGGGCCCGGCCCCGCGGACGGTCGGAGCGCCACGGCGCCCCTTGCGGCTACCGCGCGGTAACCCTTGTGGAACGAAAGCCCTTGTGCAACCATTTTGTTGCACAAGGGCTTTGCGTTTTGAGGGGATGCACATGGACGCCAAACGTCAGGATGCCATCGAGGCAACCATAGACATCAATGCCGCCGCCGAATCCGTCTGGGGGCTGGTCAGCGAACCGGGGTGGTTCATCAACGGCGGGGCGGTCACGACGCATCGGATCGAAACCGACGGCGCGTTCTCCACCGTCTACGACGCGATCTACGGAAAATTCGAATTCGAGACCGTGACCCTTGACGCCCCGCGCTACGCCGCGTTCCGTTCCCTGGGCGGCCACGAATGGGACGACCCCGTCCCCAACACGCTCGTTGAATTCTGGATCGAGCCCACGCATTCCGGCGCGGCAAGGCTGCGGGTCATGGAGAGCGGATTCGCCGCTTTCGACGCGGAGGAACATGCCCATGCCATCAGCGCCAACACTCGGGGGTGGGAAGCCGAGATGCTCGCGGCGCAGCGCTACCTCGGCGGAAAATGATTGGGCAGCCGGAAGCGGCCGCGACCCAACTGATTTTTTCCGCCCTCTCTGACGCCACGCGGCGCCGGATGCTCACGCTGCTGGGCGAGCACGCGAGCAGCGCCTCGCGACTGAGTGCGCCGCTGGGCATCAGCCGGCAAGCCACCGCCAAGCACCTCAGGATCCTCGTTGATGCCGGCCTCGCCACCAGCCGCCGCGACGGCAGGGAAATAGTTTTTGAATTGTTCCCGGGCGGGCTGTCGCAGGCGACCGAATACATCGGCGGCTTGAAGGCCGCAGCGGACGAGGGGCAGGGCCGAGGGCCGGGCACGGCCTGAGGCCATGCGTCCCCATTCCTGAGCTGCCGCGACGGCACGGATCCCCAAGATGACGTCGGGGGCTCCCCGCGCAAATTGCGCGGGAAACCCCCGAAGGAAGCCATGCACTGCGTGTGTGCCGGTGCTACGGTCCGTGGACCAGTTCGCTCTCGGCACGCGGGGTGTCAAAGGCCTTGCGGAATGCGGATTCAACATCGTCGTTGTAGGCGACCAGCACCACCCGGTGGATCGATGTGGAATGCAGGTACGTGTCAAACCATTCGTGGATGGCATGGGCCGCAATGGAGGCCACATCCTCCGGGTCCCAGCCATAGGCGCCTGCGCCGATGGCCGGGAACGCCACGCTGGTGGCACCCAGGCGCGAGGCGACGTACAGGGAATTGGTGAAGCAGTTCGAAAGCGTCTTGGGATTGGTCTGTCCCACGTGGCGGTTCGGGCCGGGGGAGTGGATGACCCAGCGGGCGGGCAGTTCGCCGGCACCCGTGGCCAATGCAAGCCCGGAGGCGAGGCCGTCGGGGTGGGTCGTGGCCCTGAGCTTCCGGCATTCGGCCAGCAGTGCCGGGCCCGCGGCCGCATGGATCGCGTCGTCGACGCCGCCGCCACCGAGCAGGGATGGATTTGCAGCATTGACGATCGCATCGACCTTTTGTTCGGTGATGTCTCCACGCACGATGTCGATATGCATTTCTTTGCTCCTGTCAGTGATCCAGAACACCTGATAGGGACCACGATACGCGTCGGCCCCGATCTTGTGGAGGGGCCCACAGCGGATTCTCAGGTGTGACTAGCACAAAGCCGCAATTGCGGCGAAAAACCGGGCCTTGTGGCACTTGTGTGACAGCGGCGGGAGCCGCGGGCGGAAGGGTGTTCCGGGTGCTCCGCGCACTTCCGAAATACGGTACCGCGTGGCGCCGGAGCGGGGGCGGGCAACGGACGTATAGTGCCCGCGCCCGGCCCGCTTCCTAGAGGTACTCCTCGATGACTGCCGTGAACTCGGGCAGGTCGAACATCTGCGCGACGGCCAAGGCGTTTTGGGCGCCGAGGCGGGGGTCCGCGCCGTTGGCCAGCAGCTTCCGGGTCAGCGGCTCGTTCTTGCGGAACACCGCGCAGGTCAGGGCGCCCTGGCCCTTGTCGTTGAGGCGGTTGATGTCGGCGCCGCGCTCCAGCAGGCCGGCAACGGTTTCGTCGTGGCCGTTGTAGGCGGCCAGGATCATCAGGGTGTCGCCCTTGGCGTCCGTCAGGTCCGCCGGGATTCCCTGGTCGAGGATGGCCATCAGCTTTTCGGTGTTTCCCTCGCGGGCCAGGTCGAAGATGGAGTGCAGGAACGCGAGCTCTTCTTCGGACAACGCGTCGGGGGTGTTCGAATCGGTCATACCCAAATCGTACCGGGCCACCGCCCGTCGCCCGCTGGCGACAAGAGGCGTGAATAATTATGTAGACTAATGAATAAGTATTAGACATCGGGTGTTGCGTCCGGGGCCGGGGAACCGCCCTGCACTAGGATGGACACTGGATTTGGACACCTCGCGAACCGGCGCCCGGGACGGGCACACGGAAGGATGAACATGGGATCGGCAACAAACGAAGGTGCACTCTGGGGCGGACGATTTGCCGGAGGCCCGGCGGACGCCCTGGCGGCGCTGAGCAAGTCCACGCATTTCGACTGGCGGCTTGCCCGCTACGACATTGCCGGATCCCGCGCCCACGCCCGCGTGCTGCACACCGCCGGTTTGCTTGACGAGGCCGAACTCGCCGGCATGATCAAGGCGCTGGACACCCTCGAGGCCGATGTCGTCTCCGGCGCCTACGTCGCCTCCGACTCCGACGAGGACGTCCACGGCTCCCTCGAGCGCGGACTGATCGAGCGCGCCGGAACCGCACTGGGCGGCAAGCTGCGCGCCGGCCGTTCGCGCAACGACCAGATCGCGACGCTGGGCCGCATGTTCCTGCGCGACCACGCCCGCATCATCGCCCGCGGCGTCCTCGCCACCATCGACGCACTCATCGAACAGGCCGAGGCGCACCCCAACGCCGCGATGCCCGGGCGCACACACCTGCAGCACGCCCAGCCCATCCTGCTTTCCCACCACCTGCTGGCCCACGCCTGGGCAATGCTGCGCGACGTCCAGCGCCTGGCCGACTGGGACAAGCGTGCCGCGGTTTCCCCCTACGGCTCCGGTGCCCTGGCCGGCTCCTCGCTGGGCCTGGACCCCAACGCCGTGGCCGCCGAGCTCGGCTTCGACTCCGCCGCGTGGAACTCGATCGACGGCACCGCCGCCCGCGACGTGTTCGCCGAATACGCCTGGGTTGCCGCCATGATCGGCGTCGATCTCTCCCGCGTCTCGGAGGAAATCATCCTCTGGGCCACCAAGGAATTCTCCTTCGTCACCCTCGACGACGCCTTCTCCACCGGCTCCTCGATCATGCCGCAGAAGAAGAACCCGGACGTCGCAGAACTGGCCCGCGGCAAGGCCGGGCGCCTGATCGGCAACCTGACCGGCCTGCTGGCCACGCTCAAGGCGCTGCCGCTGGCCTACAACCGCGACCTGCAGGAAGACAAGGAACCGGTCTTCGACGCGACCGACACCCTCGAACTGCTGCTCCCGGCGGTCTCCGGCATGATCGCCACGCTGAAGTTCAACACGCCGCGCATGGCCGAACTCGCGCCGCTGGGCTTCGCCCTGGCCACCGACATCGCCGAGTGGCTGGTCCGCCAGGGCGTGCCCTTCCGCGAGGCCCACGAGCTCTCCGGCGCCGCGGTGAAGCTGGCCGAGTCCAAGGGCGTCGAGCTGTGGGACCTGAGCGATGAGGAATACGCTTCGATCTCCGAGCACCTGACCCCGGCGGTCCGCACCGTGCTGTCCACCGAGGGCTCGCTGAACTCGCGCAGCGCCCAGGGCGGCACCGCACCCTCGGCCGTCGCCGTGCAGCTGGCGGCGCTGAAGGACGCACTGGTTCCGGTGCGCGAATACGCCGCATAGCGCGCACCGATCCACGATCCCGCAGGCGGGGCCCACCAACCTGGTGGGTCCCGCCTGCGTGATTTCCGCGGGCATCTGCGGATAGGCTGTGGGCATGACCGAGCTCACACAACAGGACCTGTCGGCCAGGATCCTCACTTCCCTGTCGGCCCTTCGCACCTTGGTTTCAACCGTGGACGACGCCGCCGCTGCCGAACCCAGTGCCCTGCCCGGCTGGAAGCGGGCCCACGTGCTGGCCCACCTCGACGGATTCGCCCGGGCGGCAACGCGCCAGCTGGACACCGCCGGCGCCGACGAGCCGTTCCCGATGTACGACGGAGGCCAAGAGGGGCGGGACGAGGCGATCGCCATGACGGCGCTGATGCGTGCCGGGGCCCTGGTGGCGCGGACCGACGAGTCCCTGGCCGCCCTGGAAGCCAGCATCCGCGGCACCAGCGCGGGGGAGTGGGTCCTGGCCACGGGGTTCCGCGGCGGCGGCAGCGTCCATGACCTCTTCTACGCCATCTGGCGCGAACTGGTCATCCATTCCTCCGACTTGTTGCTGGGGCACTCGGTCGCCGACTGGGAACCGGCGTTCTGCGCTCACCTCTTCGAGGAGCTCGCGGTGCGGGTGCCCGAATCCAGGCGCTACGTCCTGCAGCCGCACGGCGCCCAGCGCATCTCCCTGGGCGAGGGCGAGGACGTCACGGTGCTCAGCGGCACCGACTTCGACCTGGCCGCCTGGCTGGCCGGGCGCAAGCCGCTGGGACCCGTTCAGGCCACGGCCGGCGCGGACGGCGCCGACCTTCCGGAACTGGGCCCCTGGCCCTCCGGGCAGAAGGCGCGAAACTAGCACCGGGCCCGGAAGGAAACGGCGGAATGGGGAAGCCGGGTCGCGAGGGGTTGCTGCGGCTGCCGTCGCCGCAATTGGCACCGCACCTGCTCGGCTCCCACGTCTCCTCCTTCATCGACGGGCAGCTGGTGGTGGTTCGCGTGACCGAGGTCGAGGCCTACGACGGCGCCCTGGACCCGGGATCCCACGCCTACCGCGGCAAGACCGCGCGCAACGCCGCGCTCTTCGGCCCGCCGGGCACCGCCTACATTTACTTCACCTACGGGATGCACCACTGCGCCAACGTGGTGTGCGGGCCCGAGGGGACCGCCTCCGCCGTGCTGCTGCGCGCCGGCGAAGTCATCCACGGGCGCGAAACGGTGCTGGCCCGGAGGGGGAACCCGAAGGGTCCGGAGGCGAAGCTGCTCAGCGGCCCGGCGCGTCTGGCCCAGGGGCTGGGACTGACGCTGGAACAGAACGGCTGGCGCTTTGGCAACGGCGCCGCACATCCGCCGGATCCCGGGCTGGGCCTGGAAAACCTGTCCGTTTCCCCGTCCGGCCACCTGGCGGGACCGCGCACCGGGGTGGCCGGAGCCGGCGGCGCGGAGGAATACCCGTACCGCTTCTGGCTCCCGGGGGAGGCCAGCGTCTCGCCGTACCGGAAGGCGGCGCCGCGCAAGGCACGCGGCGAATGGGACTAGACTTGTCGGGTGAATCCAGAGCCTGAAACCATAAGCGACCTCCTTGACCGACTGTGCGAAATCGTTCCCGATTACCCCAGCGCAGGGATCTCGTTCAAGGACCTGACCCCGGTCTTCGCCGACGCGGCGGGACTGCGCCGCATGGTCGACGAGATCGTCGCCCCCTTCGCCGGTCAATTCGACGTCATCGCCGGGCTCGAGGCACGCGGCTTCGTGCTGGCGGCGGCCGCGGCCTACGCCACGGGAACCGGCATGATCACCGTGCGCAAGGCCGGGAAGCTGCCCCGGCCCGTCCACCGCGACGAATACACCCTGGAGTACGGGAGCGGGACCCTGGAACTGCACCGCGACGACGTCGCCCCGGGCACCCGGGTGCTGATCCTGGACGACGTGCTGGCCACCGGAGGCACCGTCGGCTCCGCCGCACGGCTGCTGGACATGGTCGGCGCGAAGGTCGTCGGGGTCGGGGTGGTCCTTGAACTGCAGGACCTGGGCGGACGCGAAAGGCTCTCCGGCCTGCAGGTCCATTCCCTCCAGCTCGTCTAGCCACGACCCGCCTTGCCGCCGGGGTGTTCGCCCAAGGCGTGGCGGTCAACTGCCCGGTGCGACAGAGAGTAAACTGGTCTGTCCACGTTTTGAACAACCATCGGAGTGCTGAATGTCAGAGTCCACGACCGTTCAACCGGAGCTCGAAGCCGAACGCAACTACGTTTCGATGCTTTACACCCGGCTGGATGAACTGCGCGCCGAAAAGCTCGAGCAGCTCACCCGGACCCGCCGCGGCGGGGCGCAGGGATCTATCCAGAACGTGTCCGAACGCGACTCCTTCGCCGCACTGTACGAAGACCGCCTGGCACAGCTGAACGCGGTGGAAGACCGGCTGGTCTTCGGCCGGCTGGACCTCGACGAAAACATGAACCGGGCCGGCGAGGAAGAAGGCGCGCCGCGCTACATCGGGCGCATCGGCATGACCGACGAGGACCTGACGCGCCTGATGGTGGACTGGCGGGCACCCGAGGCCGCGGCCTTCTACCAGGCCACGGCGTTGCGCCGGCAGGGGGTGCGGCGCCGCCGGCACCTGATGCTGCGCGGGCGCACCGTGCTGGGCATCGACGACGAGGTCCTGGACACCGAGCTCTTCAGGGAAAACGACGACCTCCAGGGCGAGGGCGCGCTGATGGCCGCCCTGACCCAGAAGCGCACCGGTCGCATGGGCGACATCGTGGGCACCATCCAGGCCGAGCAGGACCGGATCATCCGCTCCCCGCTGGCCGGGGTGCTGGTGGTCCAGGGCGGGCCGGGCACCGGCAAGACCGCCGTGGCGCTGCACCGCGCCGCCTTCCTGCTCTACGAACACCGCGAACGCCTCAAGAGCGCCGGCGTGCTGCTGGTCGGCCCGTCCTCCTCCTTCATGCGCTACATCGAGCGCGTCCTGCCCTCCCTGGGCGAGACCGGCGTGGTCATGTCCTCGGTCGGCGAGCTGTACCCCGGCGTGCGCGCCGTTCCCGAGCACAGCAGGGAAGCCGCGCGCATCAAGGGCAAGGCCTTCATGGCCAAGGTCGTGGCCAAGGCCGTTTCCAACCGCCAGCGGCTGCTGGCCGAGGACCGCCGCGTCGTGGTCGAGGGGACCCGGCTGGTGCTGACCCGCGGGCAGGTGCGCCACGCCCGCGAAAAGGCGCGCGCCTCGCGCAAGCCGCACAACGAGGCCCGCGAGGTGTTCACCAAGACCCTGGTCCGCGAGCTGGCCGAACAGCTGCAGCAGGTCCTCGAGGACTCCTCGGGCAACGGCAACGCCGTGGACCGCAGCTACCTGGTCCAGGAAGTGCGCGAATCCCGCGATGTGCGCATCGCGCTGAACCTCTGCTGGATGCCGTTGACCCCGCAGTCACTGCTGGAGGAGCTCTTCGCCAAGGAAGACCTGCTCGCCGCCGCCGCGCCGCAGTTGAACGCCCGCGAGCTCAAGGCGCTGCACCGCGAGCCCGGGGCGCCCTGGACCGAGGCCGACGTGCCGCTGCTGGACGAGGCCGCGGAGCTGCTCGGCGACTTCAAGGCCGTGGGCAACAAGGACGCCGGCGTCGAGGCGCAGCTCAAGCGCGACCTCGAAAACGCCGAAGCGACCCTGCGCAACGTCAACGAGATGCTCTTCAACGCCGGCATCGACGGGCTGGTCGAGGCCCAGGACCTGGCAGACATGAACCAGGAGACCGAGGCCCGCCAGACCGCCGCCGAGCGCGCCGTTGCCGACCGCAACTGGGCCTACGGGCACGTGGTGGTCGACGAGGCGCAGGAGCTATCCCCGATGCAGTGGCGGCTGCTGATGCGCCGCTGCCCGCTGAAGTCCTTCACCGTGGTCGGGGACATCGCCCAGACCTCGTCGGCCTCGGGCGCCAACAGCTGGGCACAGGCCATGAAGCCGTTCGTTGCCCAGCGCTTCACCCTCGAGGAACTGACCGTCAACTACCGCACCCCCATGCAGATCGCCGCCGCCGCGACACGGGTTGCCCATGCCGCGGGACTCAAGATCTCCACGCCCAAGGCGGTGCGCGAGGGCCAATGGCCGCCGCTGGTGGACCGCCTGGACGCGGGCCAGTTGTTGCCGAAGCTGCGCGAGGTCCTGCCCGAAGAGGTGGCGATCGCCGATGGCGGACTGCTTGCCGTCATCGTGCCCGAGTCCCGGCTTGCCGAGGTCCGCTCCGCGGTGGTCAAGCAATTCGGCCGCCGCGTGGGCAGCGGCTCGGGCGGACTGAGCCAGGACATCGTTGTGCTTGGCGCACGCGAGGCCAAGGGCCTGGAATTCGATGTGGTGCTGGTCCTTGAACCGCAGGAATTGATCGACGAAGTAGAGGGCACCGTCGGTGACCTGTATGTTGCGATGACCCGCACCACGCAGCGCCTGCGGATCCTGGCCGAGGGCGCGATCCCGGCGGGCATTGACACGGAAGCGTAATTCCGCGCGGAGACTGCTAATTTAGTAGGGTGTCTGAAATTGAGCAGAATCCCGCACTGTCGGGACAAAGTAATGATCCGTCGTTTGCCAACGTCTGGCAGGAACTGAAGTGGCGTGGCCTGGTCCACGTGTCCACCGATGAGGCCGAGCTGGAAAAGGTGCTCTCCGAGGAGTCCATTACCTATTACTGCGGTTTCGACCCCACCGCACCTTCGCTGCACCTGGGCAACCTGGTGCAGCTGCTGAACATGCGCCGCCTGCAGCTGGCCGGCCACAAGCCCCTGGGCCTGGTCGGCGGCTCCACCGGCCTGATCGGTGATCCGCGCCAGACGGCCGAGCGAGTCTTGAACACCAAGGAAACGGTTGCCGAGTGGGTCGGCAAGCTGCAGGAGCAGGTTGCCCGCTTCCTGTCCTTCGAGGGCGAGAACGCCGCCCGCATGGTCAACAACCTCGACTGGACCGCCAACCTGAGCGCCATCGATTTCCTGCGCGAGGTCGGCAAGTACTTCCGCGTGGGCACCATGATCAAGAAGGAAACCGTTGCCGCCCGCCTGAACTCGGACGAAGGCATCAGCTACACCGAGTTCAGCTACCAGGTCCTTCAGGGTTACGACTACCTGAAGCTGCACCAGCTTTACGGATGCTCCCTGCAGACCGGCGGTTCGGACCAGTGGGGAAACCTCACCAGCGGCACCGACTTGATTCGCAAGGTCGAGGGCAAGAGCGCCTACGCCTACGGCACCCCGCTGATCACCAACTCCGACGGCACCAAGTTCGGCAAGTCCGAAGGCAACGCCATTTGGCTGGATGCGGAGATGTGCAGCCCGTACACCTTCTACCAGTTCTGGCTGAACACGGCGGATGCCGACGCGATCTCCCGCTTGAAGGTCTTCACGTTCCTGACTCGTGCCGAGATCGAAGCCCTCGAACAGGAAGTCGCCGAGCGTCCGTTCGCCCGCAAGGCCCAGAAGGAACTGGCCTACTTGGTGACGTCGTTGGTTCACGGCGTGGACGCCACGGAAAAGGTCATTGCCGCTTCGGCCGCTCTCTTCGGCCAAGGCGAACTCGGCGACATGGACGAGGCAACTCTTCGTGCGGCAACCCAGGAGCTCAAGAGCACCACGGTCACCGGCGAAGAGCTGGACATCATTTCGGTATTGATTGCATCCGGTCTTTCCGAATCGAAGTCGGCTGCCCGCCGCACGGTCAGTGAAGGCGGCGCGTACATCAACAACGTGAAGTACTCGGACCACGAAGCGGTGGTAAACCGAGAGGATCTTTTGCATGGTCGGTACCTTTTGGTTCGCCGCGGAAAAAAGAACCTGGCAGTTGTTGAAGTCGCCTAAATAGGGAAACGAAGTCATGGGTTGCCGGTAAGGCAATTCGACCGGGGCGGGGGAGTGCTGTGAATCACGGCAACGACCTCGCCCCGGTTTTTTGCTTTACGCCCCCAAATTGCCGATAAACCCGGTTGATTTGGGGGATTCCCGCGGGATCGAGGACAGGAACCGTCGATTTGCCGTGCACGGGAAACCTGTGTATTGTTTTCTAAGTCGCCGCGGCCAAGGCAAGCGAAAAGCTTCTAGCCGCGAATGATAAAAGCTTTCTTCTAACAACGATTTACTCGTTGAAAGAAGATTACAGTTTCAGCAAAACGGATCAGCGAAAAGCCGATTTGACAGAGCGAGAAACATGTAATAACTTAGTAAAGTTGCTCCAGAGCGAAGCGCCGGCAGGAAACGTCAGTCCGGGTCGTGGTGGTTGGAAGCGTCTGTTGTTTGAGAACTCAATAGTGTGCCAAGTTTGTTGATACCAATTTATTT
>NZ_JBIXLN010000014.1:0-97862 GCF_045798555.1 Paeniglutamicibacter sp. MACA_103
CCCCGGGGCCACACGCCTTTCACCGTTGCGGCCACCGACTCCTGCCCCGGTGAAACGCGCGATACTGGAAGACATGGAACCCGTACTGCTCGTGATCCCCGGATGCCCGAATTCCGCCTCCGCCAAGGAACTTTTTGACGCCGCCCTCGAACTTGAGGGAATCGGGGCCCCGGCCATGGTGCGCGAAATCAGCACCGAGGACGAGGCCGCCCTGCATGATTTCCACGGTTCACCGGGCTTCAGCATCAACGGCGCCGACCTCTTCGAATCCGATGCCGAACCCGCGGTGGCCTGCCGTGTCTATGGCACCCCGGACGGGTTCGCGGGCCAGCCGACCCTGGACGCCCTGCGTCAGGCCATTCGGGCCACTCGCTCCTGAATCACCCGGGACGCACCGAAGCCACCCGCATTCACGTTGGGACGCGTGAAAACGGGTGGCTTCCGTGCCGGGAACGACTCCCGGCGAACCTGTGGAACTAGGCGTCGACGAGATCCTTCTTGTCGTCGCCGGTGTCCTTGGAGTCCGTGCCCTGGGCATCCTGGGCCTCGGCCTGCGGGGCCTTGCCGTTCCAGGCGTGGCCCTGCTCGTTGTCCAGGTGCGTGGTCTTCTTGTTCTTCAGCGCGAAGATGTAGACCAGCAGCGAGATCGCGATGGCCACGGTGACGTAGGTGAAGAACAGGTCAACGCGCTCGGCCTTCTGCAGTGCGGCGCCGATCAGCGGGACGGTTCCGCCGAAGAGCGAGTTCGCGATGGCGTAGCCCAGGCCCACGCCCAAGGCGCGGATGGAGGCCGGGAACAGTTCGGCCTTCACCAGCGCGTTGATCGAGGTGTAGCCGCCGACAATGAGCAGGCCGCCGAGCATCAGCGCGAAGGCGAAGACCGGGTTCTGGGTCTTGGACAGCATCGAGAGCAGCGGCCAAGTGAACAGGACACCGGTGATGCCGAACCAGAGCAGCAGCGGCTTGCGCCCGACCTTGTCGGAGATCATGCCGTACACCGGCTGCAGCAGCATGAAGATGAACAGGGCCCAGAAGTTGATGACCGAGGTCTGCGTCTTGGCGATGCCCGAGGTGTCGTTCATGAACTTCAGGATGAAGTTCGTGTAGGTGTAGAAGGCCACGGTGCCGCCCAGGGTGATGCCGATGCAGATGAGCAGCGGCTTCCAGTACTGGGTGAACAGCAGCTTCATGGTGCCAGGCTGGGCCTCGCCGGCAACGCCCGGCTTGTTGGCCGCGGCAACCTGCTCGGCGGAAACGGTTTCCTCCATGGTGCGGCGCAGCCACAGGACCACGAGGGCCGCAACGCCGCCGATGGCGAACGGAATGCGCCAGCCCCACTCGGTGAGCGTCTCGTGGCTCATGGTGTTCTGCAGGATGACCAGCACCAGAAGGGCCAGCATCTGGCCGCCGATCAGGGTCACGTACTGGAAGGAAGAGAAGAACCCGCGGCGCTTGGAGGTCGCGGCCTCGGACATGTAGGTGGCGCTGGTGCCGTACTCGCCGCCCACGGAGAAGCCCTGGACCAGGCGCACGAAGACCAGCAGGACCATGGCCCACATGCCGATGGCTTGCTGCGTCGGCAGCAGCGCGATGGCGAAGGAGCCGGCGGACATCATGGTCACCGACAGCGTCAGTGCGGCCTTGCGTCCGTGGCGGTCGGCGTAGCGGCCGAAGAACCAGGCACCCACCGGGCGCATCAGGAACGAGGTCGCGAAGACGGCCATGGCTTCCAGGCCGGCCTGCAGCTCGTTGGTCGAGTTGAAGAAGTGCGACTGGAAGTACGCGGCAAAGACCGTGTAGACGTAGAGGTCAAACCACTCCACGAGGTTTCCGGCCGAGCCCTTGAGGATGTTGCTGACGGCCCTGCGGGTTGCCGCCGCCTCGCTTGCATCATTGGTGCCGGCACCGGGTCGCGGCGCCTTCTTCATGTTCTCCACGGCAGCTTGTCCCATGGGTTCCTCCTCCTACGTTGGTGGCTCCCACAATCAACCGGGGCCTCAACCAAGGTAATCGTGAGACAAGTTACAACCAACGTGAGAGCGAATTCCTAACACTTCCTTAGGAGTCCATCGGGGGTTCCGGCGCGGCCATGGCAGGAAAGCGGGCGGGGCGGGAAACTCGAAGAAATGATACTCTCCAAGACGGGCGCAAGCTGCAAGAGCGGGCCGTGAACCACGACTTTTTTACGACACAATCCACGAAACAAGGGACCCTTCCATGGACGTACTCATCGTAGAGGATGACGACTCCATGGCCGCGGCACTCACCGCCGCGGTGAAGTCCACCGGGCACGGCGCAACCCGGGTCTCCCGCGGCACCGATGCCCTGCTCAGGCACCGCGAGTTCGACGTGATCCTCTTGGACCTGGGACTGCCGGACATGGACGGGCTCGAGGTGCTGCGCAAGCTGCGCCAGGTCTCCGACTCCCCCATCCTGATCCTCACCGCCCGCGACGACGAACGCTCCGTCGTGCTGGGCCTGCGCTCGGGCGCGGACGACTACCTGATCAAGCCCGTCAAGCTCGTGGAACTGCTCGCCCGCATCGAGGCCGTCACCCGGCGGACCGCGCCCGCCGGCGGACGGAAGAACCCGCACGTGAGGATCGGGGAGCTGGCCATCGACCTCGACCGCCGCGTGGCCGAGGTCGCCGGAACCGAGCTGTCCCTGACGCCCACCGAATTCGACCTGCTGTCCCTGCTGGCCCGCAATGCCGGCTCGGTCGTGACCCGCGAACAGATCCTCGATTCCCTGTGGGGAGATGCCTTCCTGGCTTCCTCCCGTTCCCTGGATGTGCACCTGACCGGGCTGCGTTCCAAGCTGCAACTTCCCGGCTTCATCGTCAACGTCCGCGGCGTCGGCTACCGGATCGAGGCCGACCCGCAGTGAAGCTGCGCGTCCTGGGCATCCTGAGCGTGCTGGTGCTGTTGCTGGTGCTGCTCGTGTCCAACGTGATCCTCTCATCCGCGGGACGCGAGGTGACCCAACAGCTGCAAATCAACCGTGCCGCCTCGCTCAACCGGATCGCGCAGCTCGCCTACGACGCGGCCACCGACGGGGACACCACGGTGCTGCGGCGGGACATGGAAACCTACTCCGGCCTCTACTCCGAGGGCCTGGTGGTGCGCCTGCAAACCGGCACGCTGGCCTCCGGAGGGCTGGACCCCGAGCGCCCGGACGTGCGCGAGGCGTTGGGGCGGGCCTCGCTGAACCTCTCCGACACCACGCTGGACCCCGTCGGGCCCTTCGGCACCGGCAACGAGGTGATCTCCCGGTCCTTCGGCAGCGCCAGCCAGGTCCTGGGCGAGGTCGTCATGGAGGTCAACCTCGATGCCGCCCGGGACAAGCTGCGCTACCGCTGGCTGGTCACCGGCATTGCCGCCATCGCACTGGCAACGGTGTTGCTGCTGCTGGCCGGCCGGGTCACCGGCTGGGTGTTGCGCCCCGTGCAGCGTCTCGGCGCCGCGGTGCGCGAATTCAAGGACACCGGCCGCACGCCGCCGCTGCCGGAGGCCGGTCCCCCGGAGCTACGCGAGCTCTCGCGGTCCTTCACCGACATGGCAACGACCCTGGGCGAGCTCATCACCTCCCAGCGCCAGCTCATTGCCGACACCTCCCACCACCTTCGCAACCCGATCGGGGCACTGCGCCTGCGCGTGGACCTGCTGCTGCTGGAATTGCGGAATGAAAAGGAGCGGGCCGCCGGGGCCGGGGTGCTGGCCGAGCTCGAACGGGTCGAGGAGATCCTGGAATCGGTGCTCAAACTGGCGGTCGCCGAACACCGGGTCATCGAGGATTCGGCCGGCGCCTCCCCCGAGGTCTCCGAGGGCCCCGGCTCCGGGAGCGTCAACGCCTTCGTGGTGCTGGTGGAGGAAGTGGACCGCGCCCGGCCCGCCGCCCTGGCGGCCGGAACCGAACTGGTCCTGGCCACTCAGGAGGATCCCGGCGCGGAGCTTGCCTGCAGCCGGATCGAGCTGGCGCAGATGCTCGGCGAGCTGCTGAACAACGCCGTCAAGTACGCGCCGGCGGCACAGATCACCGCCTCGGTGCGGACCCGGGGTTCGGCCACGCTCATCGAGATCGCCGATACAGGCCCGGGCCTGGAGCCCGGACAGCTGGCCGCCGCCACCACCCGCTTCTGGCGCGCCCCCGAACACTCCTCGATCCGCGGCACCGGCATGGGCATGACCATCGTGGACAGGCTGGCCACCGCAAACGGCGGGCGTCTGGTGCTGGGGCCCAACGAACCGCACGGCCTGCGCGCCCGCATCGAATTCGACGCGGCACCCACCCTCCCCGGGCAGGGGGAAGCCTCATGAACGCAACCCCCGCAGCCGGCGTCCACCCGTCGCGGCGCAGCGTGCTGCGCGCCGCCTTCGCGGCCGGGACGATCTCCCTGCTGGCCCCGGCACTCGCCTCCTGTGTCTCCGGCTCGCGCCGCGAAACCATCGTCGTCGCCGGCGGGGAACCCGGCGGCTTCTACCTGGAATTCGCCACGCTGCTGGCGGCCTCCCTGCAACGGCACCAGGTGGCCCGCAACGCCACGGTCAACCCCACCGGCGGCAGCCTGGACAACGTCGCGCAGCTGCTCTCCGGCAAGGCGACCCTGGCCGTCGCGCTGGCCGACGCCGCCTCACTCGAGGGCGGCCCGCAAGGCAAGCAACCCGGGCGGATCGCGGCGCTGGGCAAGGTCTACCAGAACTACGTCCACGCCGTGGTGCGCCGGGACGGTTCAATCACCTCGCTCGATGACCTGGCCGGGCGCACCGTGGCCGTGGGCATGCCTGGCTCCGGCACCTCGTTGATCACCCCGCGGCTCTTCGAGGTCGCCGGCCTGAAATCCGCCCACGCCGGGACCCCGGCCGCGGGCGGGGCCGTCACCGTGAAGGCGCTGGGACTCAACGACGGGGTCGCCGCACTGGCCGCCGGTGAGGTCGACGCCCTCTTCTGGTCAGGCGGGGTCCCCACCGCCGCGATCGCCCAGGCCCACACCGCATCCGCATTCGCGCTGCTTGACCTCTCCTCCCTGCTCCCCGGACTGCGCGAAAGGTATGGGGCCTTCTACGACAAGGTGCTGATCCCCGGCGACAGCTATCCGGGCATCGACGCAGTGTGGACCATCGGGGTGGCCAACCTGCTGCTCTGCCGCATGGACCTGGACTCCGAGACGGTGAGGCAAACCGTGGACCTGCTGGTGGGGCATGCCGATGAGCTGATTCCGCGCTCGAGCGTCGGGGTGCAGTTCCTGAGCCCCGATTCGCTGATCAACACCGCCGACGTGCCGCTGCACCCCGCGGCCGCCGGGGCCTATCGGGAGCTCCACGGGTAGCACGGCACGCTCGGCATCTTCCGTGCGGAAAAACGAAATCGCTCCGTGCATGTCTGCCTGGGCGGGGCAAACGTGCACGGAGCGATTTTCGGGTGTTCGTCATTCACCCCTGACCCATGAGGGGATCAGAGCGTCATGTGTTCGAGCTGGCGCCCGTTGGTCTCGCGCACCAGGCGCCAGACAAAGAGGAACGAGAGCAGCGCGAAGCCTGCATAGATGCCGTAGGCCAGGTGCAGGCCCGCCTCCGCGAGGGTCGGGAAGGTCGTGCTGACCACGAAGTTCGCGATCCATTGGGCGGCGGCACCAAGTCCCAGGGCCAGTGCGCGGATGTTGTTGGGGAACATCTCCCCCAGCAGCACCCACACCACCGGTCCCCAGCTGGCGCCGAAGCCCACGACGAACAGGTTCGCCGCCACCAGCGCGACCATGCCCCAGGAACCCGGGAGGCTGAGGTCGCCGTTGACGGTGACCGCCTGGGCGAAGGCCACGGCCATGGTGCCCAGCGACAGGGTCATCAGGGCGGAGCCGACCATCAGCAGCAGCTTGCGTCCCACCACGTCCACCAGCGAGATCGCCACGATGGTTGCCACGATGTTGGTGACCGAGGTGATCACGGAGATCATGAACGAGTCGGATTCCTGGAACCCGACGGACCTCCACATAGTGGTCGAGTAGTAGAAGATCACGTTGATTCCCACGAGCTGCTGGAAGACCGAGAGCAGGATGCCGATCCAGACCAGCGTCTTGAACCCGAACTTGCCGCCAAACAGGTCCGCGAAGCGTTGGCGTCTCTCCAGGTTCACGGTCGCCTTGATCTCGGCGATCTTGTTCTCCGTCGCTTCGCCGGCCACCATGCCCACCACATCGATGAGCACCTTCCGGGCGCCTTCGTCGTCACCCTTTTCCACGAGGTAGCGCGGAGACTCGGGCAACCGTGAGGCCAGGATCCCGTAGACGAGGGACGGCACCAGCAGGGTGAGGAACATCCAGCGCCAGGCCTCCAGGCCCAGCCACGCGCTCTGGGCGGCTCCCCCGGCCAGCCACGCGATCATGGCCGAGAGCAGAAACGCCAGGAAGATGCCGCTGACCAGCGAGAGCTGCTGCAGCGTGGCCAGACGTCCACGCACCTTCGCGGGGGCAATTTCGGCAATGTACGCCGGGGCGATCACCGAGGCAAAGCCCACACCGATGCCGCCGACGAAGCGCCACCAGATCAGGTCCCACACGCCAAAGGCGAACCCGCAGCCCAGTGCGCTGATCGAAAGCAGTGCACTGGCAACGAGCATCGTGCGGACCCGGCCAAAGCGTTGCGAACAAACTCCCGCAAACCAGGCACCCAGTGCCGCGCCAACCAGGGCGCAGGACACGGTGAAGCCCAGCAGTCCGGAGCCGAGTCCGAACTGCTCGCGCACCGCATCAACGGTTCCGTTGATGATTGCGCTGTCGTAGCCAAAGAGGAAGCCGCCCAACGCGGCAACCGCGGCCATGGCGACGAGTCTGGCCGTGACCCGTCCGTCATTCTTGTTCGGTGTGATGACTCGCTTGACCTCAGACATAGAGTCCCTCGAGTTCACCCGACACGTCCTGCTCTGCCTGTGGCAGGCCATGGCTTTGGTCCACGTTGAAATCTCCTTTGATTAATTGGTAAGACTCAATTAGTAAAGGAGCCTAAACATTGTGATGTCCAGCATAAGGCACTGCGGTAGGATTTGGAAAGACTGCCTAACCAAAGGATCGATTCCATGATCACAGCAGCCGCCTCCGGATCCTCCGGCAGGCCCCTGCCGCAGACGCTGGCCACCGCGACCGACCAACGCTTCCTGGAGCACCTGCTCGACCACGGCCCCAGCTCACGCACTGCCATCGCCGCTTCCACCGGGCTCTCCCGGCCCACCGCGTCGGAGGCAGCCATGCGCCTGTCGGAAACCGGTCTACTGAGAACCATCGAAACACCCCCGGCCAAGAAGCGGGGCCGGATACCGGAGATCTACGACCTGGATCCCGCCTTCGGCCACACGCTCTCGCTCACTGCCGCAGCCGGGCAGGCCCGGGTGCAAACCCACGACCTGCGTGGCACATTGCTGCATGACACCGCCCTGGACCTGCCCGACGCCATGACCCAGGACGAGCTGGAGAGGACCCTGCGGGATCTGGTCACCGCCGCAGTCGATGCCACCGGCTCCCCTTGCCTGGCGGCAACCGCGTCACAGGGAAACCCGGTGGATCCGACCACGCAGCGCCCGGTGGTCCTTCCGGCCTCCGCATTCCCGGAAGGGCGCGTCGACGTGGGCGCACTGTTGCGCGAGGTATGCAGCGGACCGGTGCGCCTGGACAACGACGTCAACTGGGCGACCCTGGCGGAACAGCGCATCGGCGTAGCCCGCGGGATCGACGAGCTGCTGCTGGTCTACCTGGGACCGGGCATCGGCGCCGGACTGGTCATGAACGGCACCGTCCAACGCGGCCGGCACGGCACGGTCGGCGAGCTGAGCTACCTGCGCTCGGGCGGACGCACCTTGATCAGCCAGCTGCTGGAACACTCGGTTGCGGCCCCCGGCAGCGATCGGCTCGACGTCGCCGCATGCTTGTCGCTTTTTGAAACCGTCCCCACCTCGGAAGATGCCCGGCTCTTTGCCGAGGCCGTTGCCCAGCAAATCGGCAACATTGCCACCATCACCGATCCACAGGCACTGGTGCTCAGCGGCCCGATCTCCGAGAACGCGGTCTTTGCGCGGATGTTCTCCGATGCCCTGAAGCCGCTGCTGCTCAATGCGGACCTCGAGGTGCTGGCCAGCTCCCTGGGCGAGGATGCACCCCTGATCGGGGCCAGCCTGGCCGCACGGGACATGGCCGAAGCCCACTTCTGGAGCAACTACCGCTCCTGACACCCGGTTCCCGTCCCGGTCGCCCCCAGCCCGACGAGGACGTGGCATAGGCTACCCCAGGGAAGACAACGGGGAGGGGCGCGAGAACGTACCGGATCGAGGAAGCGGATTCCTTTGCCGCCTGGCGGCGGTTGGTCTCCTCGACGTTCGTGGCGCTCGAGGCCGAACAGCTTCGTCCCGGTCCGTTCACCGGCCCGCCAGCGTAGCGTTCAGGAGCGGGACGGTCCGGCCTGCTGGACGTTCTCCGAGCCGTCCTCGACTGGCTCGGATCCGCCTTCCTTGGCTTCCTTGACCCGCGGATCCTTGGGAACCTCGCCGTGCGGCGGGCGGTCGTAGAACTTCTTGTAGCGTTCGTCCTCATGATGGTTGTTGCCCATGGCGTGCCTCCCGGAAAAGGTTCGGATACCTCAACCGTGGCACCGGTTCACGTTCTTGGCAACAGCCTCCCGGGCGAGGAGCCGAACCAGCCCGACCCGGCGACTCCCGTGCGCCGGTTCACCGCAAAAACCGCCTCCGAAGGAGCACGAGATACGCTTCTATCCAGCGGGGATCGCTTGGTTCGGGCACTGTGTGGTGATGATCCGCTTGGTGGCCTCGTGCTCGGCCTTGGTCATCCACAAGCCGTGCTTGGCCTTGACCGCAGTCTGGCGTGCAACGTAGGAGCAGCGGAAGGACTTGTTCGGCGGCAGCCAACTGGCAGCATCCGAATCGCCCTTTGAGGCATTGGACGGACCGTCGACCGCCAGGAGGTTGAGTGGATCGTTGGCAAAGGCCACGCGTTGCTCCTCTGTCATCTTTTGCGCACCCTTTTGCCAGGCATCGGACAGGGCGACCACATGGTCGATCTGGACCTTGGTGCTGGTTCCCTGGCCTCGCACGAAATCGATGCGCTTTCCGGTGAACGGGTCGGAGAGAACTCCGCTGGTGACGACGCATCCGTTTGTCCCGGGCTTCACCGCGATCCCGGTCAGGTCCCGGCGCAGCATGTCGTTGCGGGCATCGCAGCCGTTGCGGTCCGGATCCTTCCAGCCGCTGCCGAACAGGCTGCGCTCATAACCTGTCTTCGGCGCCCTGCCCTTGACGGGAATGCCGGGGAGCTGGTTCAGCGTAGTGCCTGCCTTGGCCGTTGATGGGCCTGCCTTGACTGAAGGTGCAGCCGAGGTCGCCGGAGCAGGTGCGGCAGACTTGGTCGTTTCGACCGGCGCCCGTGTTGCTTCCACTGAGGGTTCGGGCGTGGGCTCGTCGGCCGTTGGAGTCGGCTGAGGCGTGGGCGCCTCCGACCAAATCACCAGTGCTTCGGAGGACGGGGCCTCGGACCAGATGACCGGGGCGGCAACTGCGGGCGTCTCGGAACCGGCTCCCACACAGGCCGTCAGGGCCATGCCGAGGGCAAGAACCATGGCCGAAAGCGGGCCGGCAGTTCCGATCTTCCTGCCAGAGATCGGGCTTTTCCCCGCCCGGGAACCTGTCGGTGCCACTCGGTTGTTATTATTCACAACCGACACCGTCGCCGTCCCTATCCAGTTTGCGGCTGTAGCCCGGATCGCCGCTGTAGATCGGGGCTGCACCGGCAGCCCTTACCGCTGAACAGTTCGCGTAACTGGTGCTGGGGGTGAATCTTTGGACTTCGGGCTTGGCTTCCTGCGCACGGATCTTCGTCTTCGCGTCCTCGGCCGCCTTCTTCGCCTTCGCCGCCGCTGCCGCCTTCTTGGCCTCCGCCGCCTTCTTCGCCTTTGCCGCTGCCGCTTCCGCCTTCTTGGCCTCCGCTGCCTTCTTCGCCTTTGCCGCGGCTTCCGCTTCTGCCTTCTTGGCGTCTGCGGCCCTCGCCTTGGCTGCCGCGGCTTCGTCCGACTTCTTCTTGGCTTCGGCTACCTTCTTGGCTTCAGCTTCGCGGGCAGCCGTTTGCTCGGCCGCGGCACGCTCATGGGTGTCTTGGTCGACCCAGATCAGGGCGCCCGCCGAATCCGCATCGCAATAGTTGCTGGCAACGCCTTGGGTCATGACCTGATAGTCGAATTCGCAGGGCTTGCCGACATAGCTGGCGAGATCTGCCTGAAGCGTCTCGGCCGATGCAGGCTCCTCGATCAATGCCTCCGGGCTAACGTCCCCGTCGGTTCCGCTCAGTGCTCCGCCGACCATGGTGAGGACCAACGCAGCGCCCGCGACGCCGGCACCAACCTTCCGATTCGGAATCCTTGCCCACTTGATGCCGTTGGCAAGCAACGCCACGATGCCAAGGAGCAAGGCCATGATCCCCACAAGAACCATCACCCCCGGCAATGCGCCGGCGATTCCCATCATGATGAGGGCCAACACGGCAATCCCCAACCAAATCCATCGTTTGCTTGTGCGCCTCTTCGATGGCGCTGATTCACTACCCCAACTCATGATTTCCCCAAAGTTTCAACTAATCCAACCAATAGGCCAAACCATAGCCACTTTCGCCCCAATGGTCACTTCTTACTTTCTTGCGCGGCGACTTGAATCACCAAAAACTGCTTTTGACCTGTATGTATGGATTCTATGGCGAGCCAATTGTGACCGCCGTTCATTAACGCGCCGAAGGCGGAAGAGCACCGGTTGCGCTCCCCGCCTTCGGGTGAATTGGCAGGTGTCGTTAGCGGACCACGCGCTCGAATCCGGCGCCGTCAGTACCCGTCCATCGATACAGCTCCAGGGTCGCAGCTTCCTGCTTGTGTCCGCTGGAGTAGTCGTCGAAGTCGCGTGCCACATAGAAGTAGCCATGGCCGACCGGCTCGACGCCGACATCCGCCTTGAATTCCCACCCGAAGATGCCGGTGGCCGGATCCGGGATCCCGTCCTGGAGCAGCGGCACCAAAAGCCCGGATTCGTTTCCGGGCTGCCCCTCAAGGACGCCCTCGGCAGGGGCCGCGGTGCCATCCACGACGTAGAGGGTGCGATTGGGGAATTCCGGCTTGGAACCGCGGTAGACCCCGAGGTACCAGTTCTTCGTGTGCTCATCGTAGGCGAGGTTCTGGACACCGAAGTTGGTGTTGCCGGTGTGGATGAAATATTTTGCGTCCACGTCCGCGGGGCCGGAGGTGTGCGGATCGTCCTGCGTCAGCGGGCGGGCGAGGCTGCCCCAGGTGGACACGTCGTATTGGAGGATGACCTGGTGGTTGTTGTCCTCCCGATCGAGGTTGCGGTAGATCCCGTAGGCAACCATCAGCTGCTGCTTGCCGTTGGCGGAGCCGAATGCAGGGCCAAAGGAAACCCCGTCGATGCCGCTGGATCCGTAGCGGTGGTCCGCGGTGCTGGCGGTGTCGCCGTCAAAAACCCCGTTCCCGTCCAGGTCTGCGGTGAAGTCCTCGGCCACTTCCTCCAAGTGAACCGCGGTGACGATGCCGGAGTCCTCGGCATCCATGCCGACCTCGGTGATCTTCTCGACGTCGAAGATCGCGATGTAAAAGGATTCGGCCGCCTTGTATTCGAGCGAACCGTAGACCTGGCCGTCGCGCGTATTGAAGTCCAGGTCCCCAAGATGTCCGGTGAAGCCCTCGACGGTGCCGATGACGTGGCCGGACAGGTCGGTCTTCACCAGCATGTTGGTGAACGAGTGGTAGACGAAGCCGCCCTTTTCGTCGATGGCGATGCCTTGGATGTGCCCGGCATCCCAGGATCCGGAC
Source organism: Paeniglutamicibacter sp. MACA_103 (assembly GCF_045798555.1). Taxonomy (NCBI): domain Bacteria; kingdom Bacillati; phylum Actinomycetota; class Actinomycetes; order Micrococcales; family Micrococcaceae; genus Paeniglutamicibacter; species Paeniglutamicibacter sp. MACA_103. Next base: position 11,859 of record NZ_JBIXLN010000014.1, read on the forward strand.
TCGATGATCTGCGGGTATCCGAAGTTGGCTTTCTCGGGTGCCGCGTGCACGGGCGGGCCCTGCGGATCCGAGGTACCGGCTGCAAGCGCCGCGCCGGGCGTGCCGGCTCCGGCGAGCAAGCCGAGGGAAAGTGAGAGGGCCGCTGTGGCGAACCAGGGTTTTTTGGGCATGGTGTGGATGTCCTTAGGTGCGGTGGGGCAGACGTGGTCCGGGCGCCCCAACACCCGCACTTTCCCCACCTTGCCGCACCGAACCCAACACTTTGCCAGCGGGGCGTTAACTCTTCGCGAACTTCACGCCTCCGTCCCGACGCTGCTCAGGCCGGGACCGAGCCATCGGTCTCCACACCTGCCCAGCGCAGCACCCGCAGCGCACGCAGGGTGTTCCAGCGGCTCGGATCGCCCTCCGGCGCATCAACTTCCAGATACGTCTGGCCGGGCCAGGCGATCCCGGAAACCCAGCGTCCGTCGGATCCGCGTTTGGCAAGCAGCGCATCAACTGCCGGTTCCAGCCGCGGATCGAACGCGCTTCCGGCTTCCCTGAAGTAGTCCAGGCAGCGCAGCACATCGTAGAACCAGTACGGCGGGAAGGAGAAGTTCAGGTAGCGGTCTTCGGCCACTTCCCCGGTGGCAAGCCGCTTGCACCCCGAACGCTTCAGCAGGTACTCCTCGCCGCGGGCACGGGCCTCGGCGAGCGCCGCAGGAACCTCGCCTACCGCCCGTTCGTGCTCGAGCAGCCCCTCCAGCACGCAGAGGGTGGTGTCGAAGGACGAGACCTTGGAGGATTCGGGGGCCTCGCAGTTCCAGCCGCCGTCGCTTAGCTGTTCGGCGAGCAACCGCGAGATGATCCGCTCGGCGCCCTCCCCGGACTTCCCGAAGTAGGCACCCTGGGAGAGCACGCCGCCATTGATGCAGGGTTCGACCTCGCCGTGGAAGTAGGGAAGGTTGTCCCAGTACTTCCAGATGACCGACTCGTGCACCTTCTCCACCGCGGCGTGCACGGTTGGATCCGCGGGGACGGCGCCGAGACGGCGCATCAGCGCCAGGGACCAGAAGACCGACTTGCGGCTGCCGTCCTCGCCGTACTCGTCGTTGTCCCAGTACCCGCCCGCATCCTGCAGCGCCAACAGTTGCGCACCAAAGCCCTCGATGGCCACGCGCTCCCGTTCCCTGGCCACCTCGGGGTCCGGGGCGCCCTGCAGGTCACGCAGGACCTGCCAGCGGATGGATGGATCGGAGTCGAGCAACCAGGTCACGATGTCCATCCCACGATTCTTGCACCGGACCCTTCGGGGCACCAGTGCTAGGAAAGCACGTCCTTGCTGGCGAACCTGCCGTAGGCCAGGGTGCCGAAGACCAGCAGGTACCCGCCCTGCAGCAGAGCGTTCTGCCCAAATTCGCTCCAGCGGATCGGGTCGCGCAACAGGTCGGCGAAGCCGAGCCAATGGTGGGTGAACAGCCACGGATGCAACCAGTCCAGCTGCGGCAGCTGGCCCAGGATCTGCGCGGCCACCGCCAGCACGGCGATGGCGGCCATGGCACCCACCGGCACGTCGGTCAGCGTGGAGATGAAAAGGCCCAGCATGGTGAGACCCAGCAGCGACACCGCCACGTAGAGCGCCACCAACCCGACGCGCAGCACCGCGGCCGGCGCGGAAATGGTGGTTCCCGACAACAGCGTCACCGGACCCGTGGGAAAGAGCAACGCCCCGATGCCCAGGCCGCACAGGGCGACCATCGCGGTGGCCGAGAAACAGAAGAGCGCCGCGACGGCGAACTTGACCAGCAACAGGCGCGGGCGTGAGACCGGGGCCGTGAGCAGGTAGCGAAGCGTTCCGGTCCCGGCCTCCCCGGCGATCGTGTCGCCGGAAACCACCGCGACGGTCAACGGCAGGAAGAGCGGGATGCACACCAACAGCCCGGTGATCGCCACGAACAACCCGTTTCCCGCCACCCGGTCCAGGAATGCCGGCCCGCGCCCGGAGGGCGGGCCGGAGGTCAGGCGCACCGCGACTGCGATGAGCACCGGCACCGCGCCCAGGGCCAGGAGCATGGCCCAGGTGCGGCGGCGCTGGAACAGCAGCACCACCTCGTTGGCCAGCAACCCCCTATTGGACAAGGTCGAACCCCTCCCCCGTCAGCGCCACGAATCGCTCCTCTAGACTTGCCGCCTGGACCGTGAAGCCGCGCACGCGCACCCCGGCGGCCACCAGCTCCTCCACCAACCGCTCGGGCTCAGGCGCCCCGGAACCCAGTGCCGCGTCCAGGGCGCCGTCCTGGCCGGCGGGCACCGGATCGACTCGCGCGTCGAGGCCCAGCCGGGCCAGCACCGCCAGGGCGACGCCGGTGTCCGGGGTGCGCAGGGTGACCATGCGCTTGCCCTCGGCCCGCAATTCCTCCAGCGTCCCCTGCGCCACCAGGTTGCCCACGCTCATCACCGCGACGTGGCTGCACATCTGCTCGATCTCACTGAGCAGGTGGCTGGAGACGAAGACCGTGGTCCCTTCCGTGGCCAGCACCCGGATCAGGTGCCTGACCTCGCGTGTTCCCTGCGGGTCCAGCCCGTTCGTCGGCTCGTCGAGCACCAGCAACTCGCGCTCGTTGACCAGGGCGTTGGCAATCCCCAGCCGCTGCTTCATGCCCATCGAGTAGGCGTGCACTGCCAAGCGCGCGGCCTTGCCCAACCCGACCTTTTCCAGCGCCGCGTCCACGCGGCGGCCGCGGGTGGACCCGTCGGAGGTATGGTCGGCGGAATCGATGCGGACGAGGTTGGCTCGCCCGGAGAGGAACGGATAGAACGCCGGACCCTCGATCAGGGATCCCACCCGCGGCAGCACCCGGGCGGCCGCGGCGGGCATGGGTTCGGCGAGCAGGGAGATGCTGCCGCTGTCCGGGGTTGCCAGGCCCAGCAGCATCCTGATGGTGGTGGTCTTGCCCGAGCCGTTGGGTCCCAAGAAGCCGAAGACCGACCCGCGCGGCACCGCCAGGTCCAGGTCGTTGACCACGCGGCGTTTGCCGAAGCTCTTGCCCAGCCCCGTCGTGTGGATGGCCAGCTCGCCGGGTTCCGGCACTGTTGTCATTGGCCGCTGGCCACGGCCTGCAGCCGCTCCACCGTCACCGATCCCATGACCAGGCGTCCGTCATCGGTGATCAGCACGTTGAGCAGGGAGGTGTGCAGCAGTTTCCCGCCCTCGACCGGCGTGGCCAGCTGGTTCAGCAGTTCGTTTGCGGCCAACTCCTTGGGCACTTCCTTGGCGGGAACCACCAGCACGGTGTCCCAGCCAGTGCCCTTGATGGCATCCGGATGCCCGGCAGGGCGCTTGTTGCCGGGCTTTCCGGTCCCGTCCTTGGCACCGGACTTGTGCTCCAGGAACGGTTTCGGGATCTTGTGCCCGTTGGCCTTGGCACCGGGGTTGTGGCCGTTGGCCTTGGCACCGGGGTTGTGGCCGTTGGCCTTGGCACCGGGGTTGTGGCCGGGCTTGTGGTCGAGGGATCTTTTCGGGATCTTATGCTCGCTGACCTCGGCCCCCGGCGGCGGAGTGAATTCAAAGAGGTCGGCTGCCGGAGTCTCCGGGGTGAAGGTCGTGAACCCGACGGCGATAGCCGGATCCTCTTGTCCCACGGCGTCCACCACGACATCCAGCGGTGCCCCGGTGGCGGCGTCTACCCCGATGCTCACCTTGGCAATCAGGGATTCGTCGCTGCGCGGGACCAGTTCAAGGGTGTAGGCGTCGCGGCCGGCCACACGAGTGTCGTCCTGCACGCTCAGGTCGGTGTTCGGCCCCATCGCTTCCAGGAGGCGGTCCGCAACCACGCCGGGGGTCGGCGGCTGCATCGTGTGCCGTGGGGGTCCCGCATGGCGGGGCAACCGGGGAAGTGTCAGGTGGACGGCGGTGTTCTCGGCCGAGTCGTAGTGCCACAGCGAGGAGCCGTTGCGGATGAAGTTCTGCTCGTCCATCCCATCCATGACCTGGATCCGGGCCTTGTCCGGTCCGTCAACATAGACGCGGGCCTCGTGGGTTCCCGAAAGCGCCGAGAGCATCCCCAGCAGGTCGGCACCGGCCTTTGCCGGTACCCCGTCGGATTCGGCTTCGCCCTCTGCCCCCGAGGCTCCGGGTTGCTGCATCATGCCGGTGCTTCCCGGATCAGGCAACTGCGGGATTCCCAGGTTCAGGGTTGCGCGGGCGGTGCCGGAGAAGTCGGTGACGCGGGAGCCCGCGATCATCTGCAGGACCTGCTGCGGGGTCTTGGGCTCGAGCTGCACCTGGGCGTTGGCGGAGAACGAGGCACCCAGGGCGAACGCCGCAACGACTGCGGGGGCCAGCACGGCGGGTATCCATTTCTTGAGCACAGCGGGTTTCACGGCCATCAATCCCCAGTAAGCGTCTTGGTATCTCCACCGTACGCCGGTGCGGCGGCGTTGGCGATGCCCCAGCGCGCGCCCCGCAAAGGCCGGCGGAACCCTCAGGCTCCGGCCGCGGCACCGCCGTCGGCGGCGGATTCGGGCTCCCAGCGCAGCAGGTCCCCGGGCTGGCATTCGAGCACCCCGAACAGGGAGCGGGACCGAATTGGCCCCGCTCCCTGTTCATGAAATTCGTTGCCGCGACGATTACCTGACCGAGGTCTCGGCGAGGATCGCATCGATCTGCCCGGCAGCCTCGCGCATGCCCTCCTCCATGCCCATCTTGATCATTTCCTCGAGCTGCTCGGCATTCTCGAACGAGGACACCGAGGTCATGCGGGTCGTCCCGTCCTGCTCCTCCAGACTCACCACGCACCTCGTGGTGCCCAGGTATCCGCTCGGCTCGCCGTCGTCCCCGGCGAACCCGTCCTGGAACTCGAAGCCGTTGGGCGCATTCACCGACAGGATCTTCCACCAGCCGCGGGCCTTCTCGCCATCCGGTCCGCTCATGTAGTACCGGCACTCCCCGCCTTCGACAAACTCGTGGCGGACAAATGTGGCCGGCCAGGTCGGCGGACCCCACCACCGCTCGAGCTGGCGCGGGTCTTCCCAGATCTGCCAGATACGCTCCTTCTTCGCCTCGAATTCGGCAACCAGGGTGAGGGTGAGGTTTTCCGGGTTGGTTTGAACGCTGATGACGCTCATGGTTTTGCTCCTTCGAGATCCTCGGAGAGAAGGTCTCCGATCCTGCCGACGCGTTGCCGCCAGATGCCCTCATAGGCCTCAAGCAGCCGGGTGGCACGGCGCAGGGATTCGGGGTTCCCGTGCACGATTTGCTCCCTTCCGCGTCGCTCCTTGGTGATCAGCGTTGCCCTCTCGAGCACCGCCACGTGCTTTTGCACGGCTGCGAAGCTCATGTCATAGCGCTTCGCCAACTCGGAGACCGATTGTTCCCGGAGCATCGCCTGCTTGATGATGTCGCGCCGGGTCGCATCCGCCATGGCCTGGAAGATGCGGTCGATCTCGGTTTCACTCAATTCATATACAACCATTTGGTTGTAGGTTACTGTGCCGACGAGCCCGATGCAATACTTGCTGGCGAATTTCTGGAATTCGCCCACTTGTCCCGAGGACATGGTCCGCCACTATCAGTGCCGCACGCTCAAGGTTGGACAACAAGCAAGAAACCGAACAGTGAAGCGAAACCGCGCGCACAAGGCCAGGTAACCCATCGTCAAAGTGTCGGCGCCCCGTGCTCTACTGTCACCATGGCCCCTCGGCCACAGCACTACCGCCTCGGGGCGGGGAAAGGCGACGGGGAATGTTTGACCAATACGAAATCATTGAAGAGTGCAGACCGTCGCGGAGGCCGACGCACCTGGCAACGGGGACGGAGAAATTTGCGATGTTGCGTGAGCTTCGGATCATGGGAAGCAACGACCCGGTCGAATCACTGCACAGAATCGGCATGATTCTCGGGCACGAAATTTCGTCGCTGGATTCGCTACACTCGTCCGACGCGAACAGGGTGATCGATCGTTGCCGTCGGTTGCGGCAACGACAGTATTAAGCATGGCCAACGGCCTGCCCCAGATGCGGGACTGGCCGTTGGCCATCAGGTCTGCTGCTACGCCTGCGCGAGCGCTTCCTTCAATGCGGAAAGGATCAGCGCGACCGAGGCCGGGTTGGCGTTCGGGCCCATCAGGCCGATGCGCCACACGCTGCTGGCATACTTGCCCACGCCGCCGCCGATCTCGATATTGAAACGCTCCAGCAGGTAGGAACGGACCTTGGCCGAGTCAACGCCCTCCGGAACATTCACGGTGGTCAGTTGCGGCAGTCGGTGGCCCTCGGCAGCGAAAAGCGTCAGGCCCATCTCCTCCAGCCCGTCCTGCAACGCCTTGCCCGCCGCCTGGTGGCGGATGGTGACAGCGTCCAGGCCTTCGGCAAGGATCCGGTCGATGCCGGCCTCGAGCGAGGCCACCATGCCGACCGGAGCGGTGTGGTGATAGGTGCGCCCTCCGCCGGCCCCGCCGCTGGTGTACCCACCAAGCAAGCCAAGATCCAGGTACCAGGACTGCGGCTTCTGCACGCGGCGCTCGAAGGCGCGGTCCGAGATCGTGAACGGGGCCAGGCCCGGGGCCACCCCGATGCACTTCTGCGTTCCGGCGTAGCCCACGTCGATCCCCCACTCATCGGCGAGCACCGGCATGCCGCCGATCGAAGTGACGGCATCGACGATGAGCAGCGCATCGCCCTTGATGGCGCCGAGCGCCGCGATGTCCGAGACGACGCCGGTGCTGGTTTCGGCGTGCACTGCGGCAATAACCGTGGGGTTCGGGTGCGCGTCGGCCACGCGCTGGGCATCAACCGGGGTTCCGTATTCGTGGTCGACGCGAACAACTTCGGCGCCCGCCCGCGAAGCGACCTCGCACATGCGCTCACCAAAGAGTCCGTTGACCGCGATGACCGCCACGTCGCCGGCCTTCACCGTGTTGACGAACGCGGCCTCCATGCCGGCCGATCCGGTGGCGCTCAAAGGCAGCGTGCGCGCATTCTTGGTGCCCCACAGGGTGCGCAGCCCCTCGGCGGTGCGATCCATGCGGGCAATGAACAACGGATCCAGATGGCCCAGCAGCGGCAGTCCAAGCGCCGCGGTGGCTTCCGGGTAGGGGTTGCAGGGGCCGGGGCCGAAGAGGTGGCGAACCGGAACGATCTGGGTCATTTGATCTCACTTTTCTCGTTGCAATCTCTGTATGGCTCGGGGCCAGCCTATGCCGATCGCGCTGTGCACCCCGCTAGATGAAGCCCACGCCGTCACAGGAAATGGAGGCTGATTCGTCAACGTTCACCTGCCATCCGGCGCCGCGGGGCCGAAGGAACGGGTCCCTCCGCGGGCAGTCAGGCTGCTTTCAGCGCCCAGTCGCTCGCGTCGTCGCCAAGCGACATCAGCCGTCGAGCTTCCCGCAGGGCATCGGAGGCGTCCTTCTTGTCCAGCTGTGCCAGCGTTAGCAAGTTGGCGATGCGCTGCTCCCGGCGGCTTCGACGGCTCTCGCGCGCCACCTCGATCATGGCCAGGACGCGTGCGTGGGCACGGCGTCCCCGCGCTTCCGGGCTTGAGTCATCGGTGTCGGTGTCACCGAGAATATTCAATGCCTCTAAAACAATGTCGTTCATATACGGCCTTCCGCCTGACTCCCGCTCGCACTTCCTCGTGACGCGGATCACGCGCCCAATCCTATGGACAGCCTAGCCTTGACTTGGCAGTCAAGCAGAATCGGGCACCACGCGCCGAACCCGGCCGCGCCGCGCCGGAGCGCGATAACCCCACGCCTCGGGACCACTCGGGCCTGCATCGAGCCCACCATGGCCTTCAGGGCAACACGCCACCCGCCGGTGCCCTGCATGGCCAGCGAGGGACGTCTCGCGCCGAATGTTCATCCGGCATTAATTGCGGCTCCGCCATGAGGCCGGGAACCGGTGGCATGTTAAGAAGTGTTGCATCAGCAAAAATAATGGTTGACACGTCAATCACCCTGTGTCATATTTATATACATAAGCATGCAAACCGGTGAACAAGCCGGCTTCCAACACAAGGAGTTTTCCACATGAGCATTGAAATCACCCCCGGTACCTGGAACCTCGACACCTCGCACAGCGAAGTTGGCTTCACCGTTCGCCACGCAGGCATCTCCAAGGTCCGCGGCGCATTTACCGACGTCACCGGCACCCTGACCGTGGGCGATTCGGTCGCCTCCTCCAAGGTCGAAGCCATCGTCAAGACCGAGTCCTTCGACTCGAACGACAACAACCGCGACGCCCACGTCAAGGGCGCGGACTTCTTCAACGTCGAGCAGTTCCCGGAAATGACCTTCGTGTCCACCGGCGTCGCAGGCTCCCCCGAAGACTTCGAGCTCAAGGGCGAACTGACCATCAAGGACACCACCAAGCCGGTGACCTTCAAGGTCGAGTTCGGCGGCGTGGCCGTTGACCCGTTCGGCGCCACCCGCGCCGGCTTCTCCGCCACCACGCAGATCTCCCGCAAGGAATTCGGCATCACCTGGAACGCTGCCCTTGAGGCCGGCGGCGTACTGGTGGGCGACAAGGTCACCATCAACATCGATTCCGCTTTCGTTCTCGCTTCGCAGAACTAAGCTGCTTCAGCCGTCGCAGGGGCGCCATCCACGATCCGTGGATGGCGCCCCTGCGGCGTTATCGGCACCCCTAATCCTTGGGCAACGTGCCGGCCAAGGCCTCAGATTCGGAGGGCACCCTTGGCACCGGCCGATAGACGGCAATAATGACACCGGTGGTCGTGGTGAGCGATTCGACCAAGTCCAGCGCCATATCCGGCAGCTCCCCGGCAAAGAGGCGGGCGCCGGTTCCCAGAATCAGCGGGTGGATCAGCAAGGTGTACTCATCCACCAGGCCTCCGGCGATCAACGACTGCAGAAGGTTTCCGCTGCCCATGACCAGCAGGTCTGGGCCGGGCCCGTCTTTCAGTGATGAAACCGCTGCCACCGCATCGGGCGCCAGGAGCCGGGAGTTGACCCAGGAAAGCGGCTCGGTCAGCGTGCGGGAGGCAACGTGCTTCGTCAGGTTGTTCAGCCTCTCGGTGAAGGGGTTGTCCCGTTGCGTCGGCCAGAACGAAGCGAAGTCTTCATAGGTCCGCCGCCCCAGGACAAGCTCGGTTTCAGCGGCCATGCCCCGGCCAAGGAATTCGCCCAGAATCGGATCACCGTACTTCACCGCCCAACCGCCATAGGCAAATCCGTCGCGTGTATCTTCGTCGGACCGTCCCGGCGACTGCATGACACCGTCAAGGGTCACGTTGTTCAGAACCATAAGCTTGCGCATTTCTTGCCACCTCTCCATGAATCATCGGGGCAACCATGGATACCTCGAGCGCCCCGCCGCACGCGAGAACCATTCCCTCCGGCCCCACGCACCGAGGCTACGCCCGCAGCCGCGACCGCAAAACAGCCGGGCCAGTGAATCCTCGATTTCCCGGCTCGGCTCGACTGCCGCGCTGGGGGCGCCGTCGCCCCCAGACAGCGGTTGCAGCATTCTTCGCAAGCCACCTCGTCCGCACGCTTCCAGTGCGGTACGTTGGAATTAGAAAAATCCTTGTCATTAATCTCGCATGGGGGAGGCAACTTATGATCGAACCAAAGCACAACCAGCCACGCCGATCCTCCGAAGCGCGCCCGACCCCGGATCTCGATCTCTACGACGCCAAGATCGTCACGAATGTATCTGGCCGTACCGCGATGACGCGCAAACGACTGGCCAACGGCCGCGAGACCCGCGCGTTTCTCGATGCCGCGCTCGACCTCACCACCGAGCTCTTCACCCCGGCGCTCTCGGAACAACTGCTTGACGCCGACGAGGAAGACGCCCGGCCGGTCATGTCATATCTATCCCGCCGAAAGGTCCTGGCCAAGGCCAAAAAGAATTGCGGCGATGACTTTCCCCTCAGCGAAAACATGATGCGCCACCGCTGGAGCTCGCATGGAGCTTTTCTGGCCGACTTCGTCTCCTACGCCCTGGCCGACAAACACTGGAGCCTCCAGGTCGCACTCTCGCAACATGCCAAGGACTTGTTGACCGCTGACGAGGATTTTCCCCGGGCCGTCCACCGCGTCGCCTACGAGGACCTCAAACTCGTCTTGGAGCTGCCCGCCTTCCGCTTTCAGCTGCTGGCCGTGGCCACTGCCCAGGCTGATTCCGCGTCCGCGCAGGCGTTGGCACGCATGTACACGAATCTTTCGCAGGTATGGATGTCGCTCTACAGCAGCGTTTTTGAACACTACGGGCTCACGTTCAGGCCGGGCGTGACCATGGAAGATTTCAACATCTTGCTGCAGGCCATGGCGGAGGGACTCGGATTGCGGCTGATCTCCGGTGTGGACGAGGCGGTGCTAGACCACGCGAAGCGGACTTCGCTCCTGGGAACCGCCGCGCTATCGCTGTTTCTGGCATTGGTGGACCCTGGTGACGGGCTCACCGTCGAGCAAGCCGCAGAGACCGCCATGGGCCAACGGCGCAAGACTTAGTTTCGTCTCCGGCCGCATCCCGCAAGCGTGATGGGGAACGGGGGTGCCGGATACCCCCAAGCAGCCCGGCACCCCCGTTCCAACCACGGCATTGGTCTTCGTCGGCAACGGGCCACATCGTTGTCCATGCAGGCGCTTGCCTGCATGGCTTCGGCACAAACCCGAAGTGTTCGATGCGCCCCGATCCCCCAGCCAACACGCAGGTGGTCCAAGGTCCAACGAGTATCCGCACCCCTTGATGCACCGGGGCAGGACCGCTTAACCAAATCTGGTTCGGCATTCCCCAAGGACCCACCCCATGCACCCTTAGCCGCGCAACCCGACTGGCTTGCGACCACAGGTCCAATCCAAACAATATTCGGCCCGTAGTTCTACACTCACGTGGGTCAACCTGGCTGGGTCCACCCAGTTGGGTGCCATCGACGCGTGAGGGCCGATTCGACTCGGGAAACGATTCTCGAACGAGCTCGCGGTGAAGCTACTTTTGCGCGAGCAGGCGCTGTACGCGCGGCTTGACCTCGGTGGCCAGCAGCGTGATCGACTCCAGCAGGTGTTCCTGCGGGAGTCCACCGATATCCATTTGGAGGAAGTGGCGCATATGGCCCATGTAGCCGTGCAGGTGGACGATGCGTTCCGCCACTTCGTCGGGGGAACCCACATAGTAGGCACCCGGGGCCTCGGCCTGCGCGTCGTAGGCGCGCTTGTCGGGCGCAGGCCAGCCGCGCAGCCGTCCCATTTCCACGTTGAGGTTGTGCCAGCCCGGGTAGAAGCGCTCGAGCGCTTCCTTCTTGGTCGGGGCCACCAGGCCCAATGCCGCCACCGAGACCTTCAACGATTCCTCCGAATGCCCCGCCTGGGCTCCAGCGCGCCGGTAGAGCTCGGCCAGCGGGGCGAAACGGTGCGGCGCCCCGCCGATGATGCCGTAGGACACCGGAAGGCCCAATTGCCCGGCACGCGCCGAGGAACTCGCATTGCCGCCGGTGGCCACCCAAACCGGCAGCTTTCCGCCGAGGGGACGGGGCACAACAGCCAGGTCCGCAATCGCCGGTCGCTTGGTCCCGGACCACGTGACATTTTGGGTGTCCGCATTGTTGATTGCAATGAGCAGGTCGAGCTTTTCGGTGTACAGCTCGTCGTACTCGCCCAAGTCGTACCCAAATAGCGGGAATGTTTCCACGGAGGAGCCTCGCCCGGCGGTGATCTCGATGCGCCCGCCCCCGGAGATGACGTCGGCCGTGGCGAATTGCTGGAAGATGCGCACGGGGTCGTCGGTGCTGATGATGCTTGCGGCGCTGCCCAGTTTGATGCTGCTGGTGGCGGCGGCCGCGGCGGCGATCAGGGCGCCGGGCGAGGACGCCGGCATCGTGGCGGTGTGGTGTTCCCCCACGCCGAAGTAGTCCAAACCTGATGCATCCGCGTGCTTGATTGCCTCGAACAGGTTTTGGATGGCCTCGCCGGTTGATCGCAGCGATCCGTCGACGTTTCGCTGGGTGTCGCCAAAGCTGTAGGCGCCGATTTCCATGTGTTCATTCCTCATTCGTCGAGTGCGTGTGGCGGTTCAGGCGGCGGCAAGGCTGCGCTGCAGCGCGTTCGCCAGTTCGGCGGCATTGAAGCGGCCGTTGAAGATATCGGTTCCTGGCTCAAAGGAGTTTCCCGCCGCGAGTTCGCCGGCGTCCACGGAGTCGAACCCCAGCGTGTCAATGAAGCCGGCCACCAGCTCCTTGGCCAGATCGTCATCCCCGGCAATGGCCAGCGCCCGCCGGTCCGGAGTTCCCGGCTCCGCGGCATCCGGTTCCATCTCGTGGTATCCGATGTGGTTGAAGGATTTCACCACGCGCGATCCGTCCAGGTATGCGGACACGACCTCGCTGGAAGACAGGTTGGTGTTTTCGAAGTCGGCAATGTCGCCGTCGGTTGCGGCCCAATAGTTCATGGCATCGATGACAACCCTGCCACTGAGAGCACCCGCGTCCAAGGTCTTGTACCTGTGCAGCGGAATGGCGACAACCACCAAGTCCGAAGCGGCAGCCTCGGCTGCGTCGACGGCCACCGCGCCAGGGGTGACGATCTCGATGATCAGCTCGTTATCGGCGGCCGGCTTGGAGGTGGCGACCTTGACCAGATATCCGGCGGCAATCGCCAAGCGGGCAATGGCCGTACCCACGCGGCCGGCACCCAGGATGCCAACGGTCCCCCGCGAAGCCACGTGTTCTTGTGCGCCGATATCCATGCGTCCTGCCTTCCAAAGATTTATGTTGTATTACAGACTATATTCCTCGCAGATCATCTGGGCAACTTCACAATGTCGGGTATGATTGATGTCATGGCTTCCACACAGCACGCGCCCCTCGCATTCGAAAAGCCGTTGCCGGGATTCATCCCCGGCGATCTCGCTTGGCACCTGGGAATGATCCTGCGCGGACACCAAACGCATTTTGCCGAGGCCGTGGCGGAAATGCCCTGTTCGGTGCGCGGCTACCAAATGCTTTCCACCGTGGTTTACCACGACCCAGCCAACCAACAGGCACTGGGGGCACACCTCGGTATCGACCGTACGGTGTTGACCTACCTCATTGACGATCTCGTGGCCGCCGACCTCGTTGAGCGAGTTCCCGCCCCCACGGATCGACGGGCCCGGAAAATCGTTGCCACGAAGCGGGGTGAGGCCCTGCTGAAAAGGCTCGAGGCCCGCGTTGCCGCGACCGAGCAAACCCTGCTCACCGAGCTCGATGCACGTGAAAGCGAGCAACTCGCCCATCTGGTCTCCAAGCTCTCGATGGCGATCCACCGCGCGCAGCCCGGAGCCAACCCCTGCGAGGCCATGGACCACCTGGGCTAATCGCCCGGCCTGCGGGGCCAGCCCACGCCGACGTCACAGGCGGATGGTTCCGGTCACTAACCGTGAACCGAAAGTCGCCAACACCATAGACTCGTGACATGAACGCTGGCGACATCACATTCCACACCCGCAAATGGGTCCGTCCCGAAGACCTCAATGCCAACGGCACGCTCTTCGGCGGCAGCCTGCTGCGCTGGATCGACGAGGAAGCGGCAATCTACGCCATCGTCCAGTTGGGCAACGGCTTTGCGGTCACCAAGTACATGTCCGAAATCAACTTCGTCTCCTCGGCGCAGCAAGGCGACCTCATCGAGATGGGCCTCACCGCCACCCACTTCGGCCGCACCTCGCTGACGATGCGCGCCGAGGTCCGCAACATGATCACCCGCCAGTCGATCCTGACCATCGAGAAGATCGTGTTCGTGAACATGGGCCCGGACGGAACCCCCGCCCCCCACGGCTACTCGGAGATCACCTACGACCGCGACCGGATCCCCGGCGAGCACCTGAAAATCAAGCAGCCCGAGGAGCAGTAGTCCGCCACCCTGGCATCCAACGCCAAGAACGCCAACGCACCGATCGTGACCCTGCTCCGCAAAGCGAATCCAGCGCTCCTGGCCATCGCTCACCGTGCCATGGTTCGAGTTCAACATCGTTGCCATTCCACAGCCAGAGACTCTAGACCGGAACCGTCTCGACACGCATCCTCCATTGCCAGCGGATTCCCAGCAGACAGCTAGGATATGTCCAACGATCATGCACTTCACAGGGGGACAAAACGATGATTCGAGCCACGAAGGCGGTTGTATTATTGGTCGCGGTCGCCATGTCGCTCGGAGGCTGCGCGCTGATCGGCGCCAGCGAAGCACCGCGCGATGAGACCGGGACCATCGACAAACAAGCCACTGCTGATGCCTTCTCCATCCGTGTCGGCGACTGCCTCAACGACCCGGGCGAGGGCGACGTCGACCGCGTCTCTGTCGTTCCCTGTTCGGAGCCTCACGAACTAGAGGTCTTTCACGAATTCAGTATCCAAGATGCCGCCTATCCCAACACGGCAGACGCCATGGACGAGCTCACCTATGAGAAGTGCGACCCCGTATTCCGGGCGTTCGTGGGGCGCTCCTATGAGGATTCCCGGCTGGAGTACACCTCCCTGCAGCCCACCGAACTCAGCTGGGCCGACGGCGACAGGGTAGTGCATTGCCTGATTGCCGACCCCGAAAACGGGAAGAGCACTGGATCGCTCGCCAGCTCCAATCGATAGGCCCGTCTAGGACGCCTTGTTCACCGGTCGGAAGACTCCCCCGCCCCATTGGACGCCGCTGCGCATCAGCCACAATTCGCAAGGTCGGATGGTTCCCAACCGGACCTTGTGGCATGGCGGTACGTAGCTGTCGTCGGTCTCTCCGTCGTCGCCGCGTGTCCAGAACTCGTCGTTGATCCTGAACACGTTGGCCATGACCTCGCAATCGCAGTAGCCGCCGAGGGCCGGAAATTTCCGCTCCAGCGAGGTGGCCCGCGGTGCACGAAGATCCCGGTAGGTGGTGCACCACTTCAGCCCACTGCATCCGTGCTCAAGCATGCGGTTGACGTAGCAGGCGAGGCATTCGTAGCGTGGCGGCAGCAGCCTCTTCGCGATCTTGAGAGCATCCTCAAGGTCCGAGACGGTGTATTGGTCCATGGTGAACTCCTTGAATCGGTGGAGTCTTCAGCATGGGTACAACAGCCGAGCTTGGCTCCTTCAAGGCACCTTGATTGTGGACACCGGGCATCACCCAGGCCGTCCTGTGCCGCTGTGAGGGGAAGCCCTGCTCCCCTGCCCGGCGTCAGGCGTTGCCCTGGAACCGCACAATCCTCTCGATGGCCTCGGTCACCGCATCGAATCCGGCGGCAAAACTGAGGCGAACATGGTGCTGTCCGTTGACGTGGTCGAAGTCGTTGCCGGGAACAATGGCCACGCCTTCAGCTTCGAGTAGTGCGGCACAGTAGGCGGCGGCATTTTCATGGGAGCCGAGCTGGTCGCCCAGATCCGCATACAGGTAGAAGGCGCCGTCGGCCGGCGCGCTCTCGCCCCAGCCAAGGCGACCCATGGAGTCCAGCACCGCGGCGCGGGTCCGCGCGAATTCGGCCACCCGCGCTTCGGCCTCGGCGTAGGAGTCCTCGGTGAATGCGGTCAGCGCGGCATATTGCGCGGGGGCCGGCGGGCACAGCGCCACGTTGCCGGCCAGAGCGTCCACGGTGGACAGCATGTCGTCGGGAACCAGCGCCCAACCCAAGCGCCAGCCGGTCATGCCCCAGTATTTGGAGAAGCTGGAGATCACCACGGTGTCGGTGTCCAATTCCCAGGCACTGACCGAGCGACGGACTTCCGACCCCGGTTCCGGGTAGTCGATGCCGTGGTAGATCTCGTCGCTGATCAGCCTGACGCCGCGTTCCTTGCACCACCCTGCGAGCTCCTCGAGCTCACCGCCGGAGACCATGGTGCCGGTGGGGTTTGCCGGGGAGGCCAGCATCAGGCCGTCGAGCCGTCCGTGTTCCCGCCAGGCCGCTTCCAGCAGCTCCACGGTGGGCTGGTAGCGGGATTCCTGCCCGGCATCCAGCTCAATGACATCGATGCCCAGGGTGCGCAGGATGTTTGCGTAGGCGGGGTAGCCGGGGCGGGCCAATGCGACCTTGTCGCCGGCGTTGAACGCGGAGAGAAAGGTCAGCATGAAGGCGCCGGAGCTGCCGGTGGTGACGGCGACGTTGTCCGCCGAAACCTCGATGTTGTACCAACGCTTGTAGTGTCCAGCGATGGCTTCCCGAAGGTCCCGGATACCCAGGGCCGGAGTGTAGGTCAGCGGCGTGCCTGCCGCATGGATCTCGGCGGCCCGCTTGGAGACTGCGGACGGGGCGCCATCGTTGGGCTCACCCGCGCACAGCGAAATGACGTTGCGGCCCGCAGCCCGCAACTGGGCGACCCGGTCCAGGATGTTCATGACCTCAAACGCCGGAACCTTCGCCCGGTCCGCGACCTTCAACTTGCTCTGCACTTTTCCTCCGGTAGCTTGTGCCGTATTGGCGACTTCACCAAGCCTGTCACATGCCGGAGGACGGACGCGCGAAGGCCCCACCGGTGGCGGGGCCTTCTGATCGCTTGAGTGCAGGGGAATTATGCCTTGGATCCGGCAGCGATGTCTTTCTTGATTGCTTCCATGTCCAGTCCCTGGACCTGGCCGATCAAGGCTTCAAGCGCCTCGGCGGGCAGTGCGCCGGGCTGGGAGAAGACGAGGATTCCGTCACGGAACGCCATCAGCGTGGGGATCGAGGTGATGTTCGCGGCGGCGGCCAGCTGCTGCTCGACCTCGGTGTCGATCTTGCCGAAGGTGATGTCGGGGTACTTCTCGCTGGCGGATTCAAACACCGGTGCGAAGTTGCGGCACGGGCCGCACCATGCGGCCCAGAAGTCCACGAATACGGTG
The DNA here is from genome assembly GCF_045798555.1 of Paeniglutamicibacter sp. MACA_103. Taxonomy (NCBI): domain Bacteria; kingdom Bacillati; phylum Actinomycetota; class Actinomycetes; order Micrococcales; family Micrococcaceae; genus Paeniglutamicibacter; species Paeniglutamicibacter sp. MACA_103. The sequence goes on from NZ_JBIXLN010000014.1 coordinate 28,619, forward strand.
CCGGGTTCGGTGATGGTGGATTCAAAATTTGCGGAATTGAGTTCAACGGAAGCCATGCGTGCTTCATCCCTTCGGGAGGTGTGGTTGCCGCGGATCACGAGCGGATCCGCAAATAGGTCAACCATGCGCGCAACGGTAATATTCCTAGGGAGTTCGTTCAAAATCTTCCAAGGGAGTCACCACATGTGCAAGAAGGTCACCTGCGATAGCTGCGCCAAGCCAACCTGGGCAGGCTGCGGCGAACACATCGAGGATGCGCTCGGAGACGTCGCGGTCGCGGATCGCTGTAGCTGCGTCTAATCAGGACGACTTGGACGGAGAGGGTTTCAATCCGTCACCGCCGAATCCCCAGTTGGAGGCGTCGGCCAGTACAAGGCCCCCGACATCCAACTCGTTGATCGGCATCAGGATGCGTTAGTGATCACACACGTGCCCGAGCCCACGAGCAGGGGAAAGGTGGCACGGGCGGTCGAGACCTTGGAGGACCAGCCGGACGAGTGCCCGGCAGATATTCCGACGTGGGCCGTTCCCCCGAGAAGCCCGGCCAGCAGACCGCCCTGGAACGTGCTGGTGTAGGGGCCGGGATCCGCGCCCGTCGTCGAAACCCCGTTTCCCTCGGACACTTGGGCCAGGGTGGCCACACTGGTTCCAGACCAGAATTGTGCCCCGGCACGGGTGTATCCGGCTGATGGATAGTGCCAGGTGAGAATGACCCTGGGTCTGAGACTCAAGTTGACCAAGACGCTCTCCGCCGTGCAGCTGTCGATGACCGGGGCCGGAACCACCAGCGCAGAGAAGCCCGCCGAGGCGTGTTCGGCATCCGTCCAGGCGGCCGTGGTTGCCGCGGGCGGGACCAACGCAACCAGAAGCCCGGCACACATCGCCATGGCAACGCCAAGGCGCCGTCGGCTGTGGCGCTGCCTTCGTGTGTTCAGGTCCTGGGACGCGGCAGTGTTCATCGGTTCCGCTTCCTTCGCATTCTTGCCGCGCCGGCCAGAGCGAGGCCGAGACCGACGGAGCCCACGGCTGCGAACAGGGCCAGGATCGGGTTGGTCCCGGTGGGGGCCAGCGGGCCGACCGGCCCGGGCGAGCTATTGACGTCATCGCCGAATCCCGACGCGTGAACTTGCAAGTGGACCGGTCCTCCAGCGGCATCCGGGGCGCTGGCCTCCGGCAGCCAGAGATCGAACAGCAGCCAGCGTTCCTCCCCCGCGGACATGGTTGTCATCTGCCGTTTGGCCCCGTCAACGGCAATCGGACCAGCGACCTGTAGCTTGTCGGTTCCCCCGGTGCAGGTCCCCTCGACCCATCGCCGGTCACAGGAACGAATGGCCGCATGCAGCCCCAGCCCCGCATTCCCGTTGCCCAGCAATTCAATCCGTACAACGCCGGTGCCCGGTTCCTCGGCGGCAACACCGACCTGCCATTGCACGGGTTCCCCGGGCGCCAGCTGGGCCATTGCAGCGTGGTCGCCGATGGAGGTCATCCTCAGATGCCCACTCGCAACGATCTCCTCCGTAGTGCTCTGGGCCGGAGCGGCCAAGGCGAATCCAAGGGCCAGGGGCGCGACAAGGAAGACCAGCGCGGAGTGCGAGCCGTTTTCGGGTTGTCCCGGCACGCGAACACGCTCGCCGTCACCGGTTTCGTCACCGCCCTCGGCCTCGCGCGGCCAGAACGCCCACGTGACCAGCCCCGATGCGCCAAGTGTCAGGAGGGCCAGCACCCACGGACTGGAGAACCACACCACTCCGTACGCCAGGTTGGGCACGGAGCCCATGACAATCCGGACATTACCGACGGTGTACGGGGCCGGGTCCTCGGCCTCGTTGGCGTCCCCCTTCATGGTGATAACGCGCTCGGCCGGTGACGGCCCGCCCGCCACGGAGGTCACGCGGTGGGTGATGGGGAGGGCAGCCGGGCGGCCAACCGTCACGACATCCCCGACCCGGATCTCTGGTGCGGGGATTTCGCGGACCACGGCCAGGGATCCGGCAGGAATCGTCGGGCCCATGGAACCGGTCTTGAACATGATCAGGGAAATGTTGAAGGCGAAAGCGAGAATGACCAGCAACACGCAGATGAGTCCGCCGAAGGCCGCCAGGCTCAAAACGGCATCGCCAAGGAACCTTCCCGCGCCCCGCATGCGTCTATCCATGTCCGGCCCTGCTAATCGGCCGTCGCCGCAAAGACCCAACGTCCCGTGAGCGTGGTGCCCTGGGCGGCGTTGGGTGCGGTCGTGGGCAGGGTGACGGCGAAACAGTAATTGACAGCGGAAGCCCCGTTGGCCGCCAGCGCGCTCTTTGCGGTGGATCCCGTGGTCAGCGTCGTACCGGTGTCGACGATCGGCGTGCCGGCGGCGAAGGTGGTGGCGTTGCAGGTGGTTCCCGCAACCGTACGAACGCCGTAGCGCAGGTAGGAGCCGAGCCCGCTGGCGTTGCCCGCATCCGCTGACACCTGCGCGGAGCCGGCCACGCTCGATGCTGTCGTCTTCACCGAGTACAGCGCGTACACCGTCATGCCCGGCACCATGGCGTCCGGGGTCACGGTGAACAATAGCGAGGCACCGGGCGCGGTCGGATGGTCGCTGAAGCCGGTGCCGTTCGTGCTTCCAACGATCGAGAAGGTGCCGGCAGTAAAGGATCCGGAGGCGTGTTCTTCATCGGTCCACGCAGCAAGTGTTGCCGTGGTGCCGACGCCGAGCACGAGGCCGCCGGCGAGCACTGCCCGCAGGCGGGTGAAGCGCCGCCTGCGGGCCGGCGTCAGATCGCGTCGCATCCGTCAGCTTAGGGAGTCGATGTGCCGACGAATTCCCAGGTGCCGACGGCCGTTGTGTCTTGGGCAATGGTCGAGCTGGCGGTTACCTGCAGGCACAGGAACACATCGGCGCCCGGGTCGGTGCCGGGTGCGGTGCTCTTCGCCAGCGTGAACGGGCTTGCGCCGGTGACCGAGTCCAGGGGCGTGCCGGCCGGGACGATTTGCGTGCCGGTTGCGGTCGGGGTGCAGGAAGCGAACGAATCCACCTGCACGATTCCGTAGCTGAGCTCGAGCGCGGCGGTGCCCGAAACCGTGGCCGAGGCCACGCTGACCTCTGCGTTATTGGTGGTATCCGGGTCCAGGTGCATCACGAACGGCGCGGCAACCGTGTCGGTGGGGCTGAGGCCATCGAAGCCGAGGGAGAAGCCCAGCTGCGCCGGCGCGCCCGCTGCGTGGTCGCTGAAGTCCGTGCCGTTGGTGCTGCCCTGCATGTTGAAATGCCCGGCACCGAATGTTCCCTGTGCGAATTCGGAGTCGTTCCACGCGGCGAGCGTGACCGCCGCACCGACACCGAGTACCAATCCACCGGCCAGTATCGCCCGTACCTTGCGGTTCTTTTCCTTTTGAGACATTCGCTCCCCCTGAGCTAGAAAGACCGTGGAGATGCTGGATATTTCAAGAGACCCAGACCGTGAAACACCGTTTCTCGGCGTCTCACTCCACCAACTCACGCTAACAGCGGCCAAATGCCAAAACAGTACGGTTTCGGGATTTTGGCGAAACGATGGCCAATATCTAGGCAAGTCTGGACGATCGACGCTAACGGCTGACTACATGGAGCCGAATGGAGGTTGCCCGGCGGCCAAACGGCCAGCTTAATAGGCCGATCAGCTACCCAAACGACGCAAGTAGAAGCGCATGGGAAAATGCCGGATCCGCCGCGGCAGGATGCGCACGGAGAACCGCGCGCCGCGCAAAACCAGGTCCATCCGGCGTTGCTGACGCGGACCGAACGCGAAGCCGTACATGACCCGCACCGGCTCGGGCAACAGCCCGATGGTCATCAGCCGGACCAGCGGCATCGCGGCCCGGATCCACAGCGGTGCATGTTTGGCGGCGAGGAGTTCATGGGCGACCGCACGGACCGGCGCGTCGACCCTTAATTGCCCAAGCGTCTGGGCCCAGTAATCCGCGAAGTCGGCCCGGGTGGCCGGCCAAAGGTGAGCGGGCATGCCCAGCTCGGTGCCCAGCTGCGCGTAGTTGAGGTACAGCGCCTCGGCGGTGTCGTCGTCGAGCGGCGGGAACACCGCACGCTGTATCGTCATGGCCGAGTCGTAGAGCGTTGCCGCAACCCACAATTGCAGCTTCGGGTCGCGCGCGGAATAGGCGGGGTGCGAACCGTCCTTGGCGGCGGGGGCCTTGACCGGCGCGTGTGCGGCGTCGACGATCTCGCGGACCTTGGCCCGCTGCGCATCGGTGCCGTTGCTCAGGGCGTAGATGTACGTCAAGGTGCCGTTGAGGCGGCCCAACGGATTGACGGCAAAATTCGAATGCCGGGCCACGCCGTGGCCCACCCCGGGCAGCGCGAGCTGCAACAGGATGGCGCGGCCACCGCCCAGCAGGTAGACACCTTCCGGGGCGTAGCGGGAGAGCACCGATTCGGGTGGCGCTTCCGCACCCCGGGAATCCCCCGTGCCCGCAGCCACTGCGCCGCTACTTCTTGCTCGGACGCACCGGGTGCTGCGACAGGATGGACACGCGGTTGAAGGCGTTCATGGCAATGGCGGCCCACTGGACGGCGGAGAACTGCGCATCGTCCAGCACCAGTCGGGATGCGGCGAGCTCGGCAATCCGGGTCTCGGAATCGGGCAGCACGGTCGCTGCCTCGGCGACCGAGAGTGCGGCCGACTCCAGGTCATCGAACAACTCGGTCTCGCGCCAGGTGGAGAGCACCGCCAGTCGCTGGGCGGTCTCGCCTGCTTCAAGTGCCATCCGGCCGTGCATGTCCAAGCAGTACGAGCAGCCGTTGATCTGGGAAATGCGCACATTGAGCAGCTCGATGAGCCGGGTGCCCAGCCCGGCAGCTGTCGCGGCTTCCTTGACCTTGAGCGAAAACGCGTTCAGCGCCTTCCAGCTGCCGGGATCGGACTTGTCCAGGAAAAACGGTGCTGCCAGTGACACTTCTCGACTCATCTCATCAATGGCACCTGTGCGCCCCAACGTGTTGCCTAAAGCCTACTCGGCGGCGGCGAGCTGGCCGCAGGCGCCGTCGATTTCCTTGCCGCGTGTGTCGCGCAGCGTGGTGGGCACGCCGGCGGATTCGAGGCGGTCGATGAACTCGGCCGTGACGTCTGGCTCCGAGGAAGTCCAGACCGATCCCGGGGTCGGGTTCAGCGGGATCGGGTTCACGTGCACCCAACCGCGGCCTCGGGCGTTGAGCTTGCGGGCCAGCAGGTCCGCGCGCCAGCCGTGGTCGTTCATGTCCTTGATCAGCGCGTATTCGATGGAGACGCGGCGACCGGTCTTCACGTAGTAGTTGAACGCGGCGTCCAGCGCCTCGTCGACCTTCCACTTCGAGTTCACCGGGATCATCTCGTCGCGCAGCTCGTCGTCCGGGGCGTGCAGCGAGAGCGCGAAGGTGACCGGGACGCCCTCTTCGGAAAGCTTGTTGATGGCCGGGACCAGGCCCACGGTGGAGACGGTGATGCCGCGGGCGCTCATGCCCAGGCCCTCGGGGGCCTCGGCGACCATGCGGTGCACGGCGTTCATGACGCGCTTGTAGTTGGCCAGGGGTTCGCCCATGCCCATGAAGACAATGTTGCCCACGCGCTCTTCCGGGTGCTTCTGGCCACCCAGGCCGCCCTCGGCGATCACGCGGTTGGCCTGGACGATCTGGTCCAGGATTTCGGCGGTGGACATGTTGCGGGTCAGTCCGGCCTGGCCGGTGGCGCAGAACGGGCAGTTCATGCCGCAGCCGCACTGCGAGGAGATGCACAGGGTGATGCGGTTGGAATAGCGCATCAAGACCGACTCGACCAGCGAGCCGTCGAAGAGGCGCCAAAGGAACTTGATGGTTCGGCCATCGTCGGTGGCCAGGCGCTTGACCTCGGTGAGCAGCTTCGGGAACATGACTGAAGCCAGCTCGGCGCGGCGGTCCTTGGGAAGGTCGCTCATCAGCTCGGGATCGGTGGTGTAGTGCTGGAAGTAGTGCACCGAGAGCTGCTTGGCCCGGAAGCCAGGCAGGCCCAGCTCCTTGAGCTTCTCGGCGCGCTCGGCCAGGGTGAGATCAGCCAGGTGCACCGGAGGTTGGCTGACGCGGGCCTTGGCGGTGAACTGGAGCTGCGGGCGGCCGTCGTCGCCCATGGCCTGCTTCCACCCCTCGGCGGTGGGGCGCACCTGTGCGCGGCCTTCGGCCTTGGCACGGGATTCGGAGATGCGCATTTGCTGGGCACCCTGGGCCGCGGCCTGGGCGGCGCGGCGGGCCGCGGCGTCCTCTGCGGCGGGCGCAGTAGTGGCAGGCTCGGTCACTGGGGAAATTTTGGGGGAAGTCATCTCCTCCATTCTCCCATGCATGTCCAGAGTGTGGGCGGTGAGATTGGGCACCACCGACTGCCGCAGGTTCCGGCAGACGCCCCGCAATCTGCCGGCGTCGTCCCACGGCAAAGCACCTCCCCGCCGAAGCGACTTCTACAGCACAGCGACCCGACCCGCCAGCCCCAACTCACCAGTGCTTTGCCCGGCATGGGGGCGTAGCGTGGGAAACATGGACGCGACGCTACTGCACACAGACGTTTTGGTAATCGGTGCCGGGCCCACGGGCCTGATGGCGGGGGCATGGCTGCAGAAGTTCGGGATCGACTCGAAGGTCGTTGACCTGAAGAGCGGCCCGACCCGCGAATCGCGCGCCCTGGCGCTGCAGGCGCGCAGCATGGAGATCTACCGCCAGCTGGGGCTGGCCGACGAGGTCAAGGCACGGGCGGTTCCCACCGGCGAGATGCGCCCGGGCATCGGTGCCCGCAGCTTCAAGAGCATCAAGCTCAACCGGCTCGGCTACGCCCAGACGCACTACGCGGGGCTGACCATGCTGGAGCAAAGCGCCAACGAGGAACTGCTGGCCGAGTACCTCAAGAACGCGGGCAACGAGGTGCTGTGGGAGCACGGCTACGAATCCTTCGCCGACACCGGGGACCGGATACTCATCAAATGCAGCGGGCCGCAGGGTCCGGCGCACATCTCGGCGCGCTACGTGATCGCCGCGGACGGCGCCTCGTCCCCGATCCGCGAAGCCCTGGGCATCGCATTCGAGGGAACGACCGACGACGAGGTCTTCTACGTCCTCGACGCCCAGGGCGTCACCGGCATGGGCTCGGGCATCAACCTGCGCTTTTCGGACGAGAACTTCATGCTCGGCTTCCCGATGGGCAACGACGAGAACGGCGGCGAGCGCCGCCGGCTGCTGGGCATCCTGCACGAGCCCAAGGACTCCGGCCAAGAAAAGCCCGACATCGACGAGGACCGCGCGCGGGCCAGCCTCCGCAGCGAGTTCGGCGTCAGGTATAACTCGGCCCAGTGGTTCACCACCTACCGGGTGCACCACCGCGTCGCCGAGCACTTCGGACGGCGCCGGGTCTTCCTGACCGGGGACGCCGCGCACATCCACTCGCCGGTCGGCGCCCAGGGCATGAACACCGGGCTGCAAGACGCGCACAACCTGGTGTGCAAGCTGGCCGACGTCTTGTCCGGACGCATGCCCGAGACCTACCTCCAGCGCTACGAACTCGAGCGCCGCCCCGTGGCGCTGCGCCTGGTGGCCACTACGGACCGGCTCTTCGCATTCGCCACCTCGAGTTCGCTTCTGGCCCGCACGGTGCGCACGCGGGTGCTGCCCGTTCTTTGGCCCGCGGCGGTGCGCCTGGTGGGCAGGATCCCGGCCGGGCGCCGCTTCTTCGGGTACCTCTCGCAGATCCGCATCCACTACTGGATGGATGACAGCGCCAAGGACCGCGCCGCCCTTGCCAGCGGCTTTGCCCGGACGCGCCGCCGCGGGAAGGTGCTGGGCCGCCGCCTGCCGTGGGTGCCCAACCGCACCGGCGAGCACGCGGACAACTTCGAGGTGCTCAACGACGCCAACTGGCAGGTGCACATCTATGGTCCGGCGGGCCGGGACCGCGGGGAGCAGCTGGCGGCCGAGTACCGGGTTCCGCTGCATGAATTTGCCGCCGCACCCAAGCGCCTCCTGCCCAACGGCTCGGTGGTGCTGGTGCGCCCGGACATGTTCGTGGCCCACTTCGAACAGGTCCCCGCCTGACCGCTCAGCCGTTGACGGCCAGGACGTCGGCCAGTTCCTTGCGCTTGACGGCGAGCGCCGCGTCGGTGGTCCGGATGAACACGCTCAGCCACCCGAAGACGATGCCCACCACCGCCAGCTCGAAGGCCGTGAGGTTGTAGTAGGCCAGCGGCTGCCAGAGCAGGGCCGCGCCCACCAGCCCCAGGAAACAGGCGAACGAGAACAGGTGGAACACCCAGGGAAATCCGGGCAGCCAGAGGGCGGCGCCCAGGAGCAGCACCACGATGAATCCCGCGGCGATGCGCACGATTCCCGAGTGCACCGGCGCCGAGACGTTGAACGGGATCAGCCCGATGCCGATGACGCAGCCGCCCAGGCCCAGCAGGCAGGTGCGCACCACGGCCGGGCGCGGCCGGATGATGCGGGGCCGCGGCCTGCCATGGGCACGTGCCAGCTTGTCGTGGATGCGCGCCATCTGGATCACGTCGCGCACGATGAACGCGGTCAGGGTGCTGAGCACCAGGCCGGAAACGACCAGGGTGACGTTGAAGGTCCAAAAGGACGTGAGCCCGGAGTCCCTCGTCCCCAGCGCGGAAAACATAGATTGCCACCAGTAGGGATTTTCCGCGCCCAGCATGCTGATGAACACCCCGGTGGTCATGAAGGCCGCCAGCAGCGTGGAGAGGCTTTGCCCCGTCACCCGCGCCGAGGACAGAAGGGCCACGTAGGCGGCGATCCCGGCGGTGATGCCCAGCATGAGGCTTGCCGCATACCTGTCCACGGTCAGCCCCAGAAAGGCATCCTGGAAGATCCGGAAGGTGACCAGTGCGGCCATGGCGGAGATTGCCGCGTGGAGGATCACCAGGGCCGCGGCGTTGATGATCTGCCGGTACAGGGGGAAGTCCAACAGCCAGGGCTCCGTCTTGCTCAGCACCTTCAGGTACCCGAAGATGCTGCCTGCCGATGCGGTCAGTGCCGCAAGGATCGCGGAGAAGACGCCCACCGAACGGTAGCCGGCCAGGTCCGGGCGGTGGTTCGCGAAGCCAACGAGCCCGACCACGACGCCGAGCACCGTGCAGCCGAACCCGAGCCAGAGGGCCCAGCTCTCACTGCGGAACTGCATGTCCGCCGATTCGTTCCGGCGCCGGGGGCCAAGTTCAATATCCACACCGTCGATTCTTCCATTTTTCGGGAACCCGCTTGTAGGCCCGTGGTCTCGGCCTGGCCGAATGGTGCGCAAAAGATTTCTTTACGCACTATTGACACATGCTCATAAACTGCGCATGATTAGTTTATGAACAAGAAGAAGCGTACCCCGATCGACGAAGCCCGCGAGCTGCTGGAGGATGTCCCCTCCGACCCGCTGGGCGCGGTCGAACGACTGGGAGAGGTCCGCGAATTGATTGACACCGCACTGAACGAGGAGATGGCCAAGGCCACCCTCGAGGGCGCGTCGATCCGTTCGGTGGCCGTCCGCGCCGGGCTCTCGCCCAACGCGGTCCCCCCGCGGCTGGCCCGCACCTCGCAGCTCTCCAGCTACACGGATGCCGGCGGCAAGGTGTCAAGCTCCTCCATCGAGCGGGCCCGCTATGACTCGGAAACCGGGCGCCCCGCGCCCACCGAACCGATGACCTTCAAACCAAGGCGCTCCAGCTAGAAAAAGCGCCGCTTCCCGAAAGGCACTCGTCATGTCAAACAATGATTCAGCACTGCTTGTCTTCCTGCTTGACCGTTCCGGTTCCATGTTCGACATCAAGAGGGACATCGAGGGCGGCCTGAACGCCTACATTGCCGAGCAGAAGGCGCAGCCCGGCACGGCCACCGCGTCGCTTTACCTGTTCGACGACCGCTTCGAGGCCGCCTACCGGAACATGCCGTTGGCCGAGGTTCCACACTTCAACCTCGAGCCCCGCGGCACCACCGCGCTGTATGACGCCATCGGCCGGACCATCACCGATGTCCGCCAGCAGATCGCCAAGCTGCCCGCCGACAAGCGCCCGGGAATTGTCCACTTCAATATCGCCTCGGACGGGCTCGAGAACGCATCGACGAAGTACACGCAAAGGTCCATCCGCGAGTTGATCCAGACCCAGGAAAAGGTCGACAAGTGGGTCATCTCCTACATGGGCTGCGACCAGGATGCCGTCGAGGTCGGAACGAGCCTGGGGGTCTCCCCCGACCGCTCACTGACCTACACCCGGGACACCGCGGCGGAGGCCATGGACACCTACAGCCTGATGACCACATCGGTCCGCGGCGCCACCCGGCGCGGCGCGGACTGGGACGAGGTCCTCGCCGAGGGCGTCTTCACCGAGCGCCAGCGCAAGGACACGGGCAAGTGACATGCGGCCCAACCTGAACTGGGTCACCAACGACCTGGCCGTGGGCGGTGACCTGGACGAAGACATCGATATCTGGGTCCCGCAGCTTCAGGAGATCATCGACGCGGGCATCACCCACGTGGTGGACCTGCGCATCGAGGCCAACGACGCCCACATCTGGCAGGTCGCCCGGATCAAGTACGCCTGGCTGGGCACCGACGACGCCGAGGGCCACGTCGTGGCCCCGGAGGTCTTCGACAAGGGAGTTCGGTTCGCCCGGCTGGCGGCACGCGACGGCGGAAAGGTGCTGGCCCACTGCCACATGGGCATCAACCGCGGCCCATCCATGGGGTTCGCGATCCTGCTGGATCGCGGGCACTCCCCCATCGAGGCCTTCGACATGATCCGCGCCGCCCGCCCGCAGGCCTTCATCGCCTACGCACAGGACGCGCTCGCGGCCCACGTGGCCCGGCAACTGCGCAAGGGCGGACACCCGGCCAACGCCCAGAAGCAGGCGCGGGCACTGCAGAAGCACATCGATGAGGTGCTCACGCCCAGCGCCGTGGGGCGCATCCGCCACGTGATGCGCCAGAACCACCGGCGCGACCTGGGCTTCTCGGCCTGAGCCCCCACTCACTGTCGGCCGGCGAGCGCGAGGTGCCGCGCTCGCCGGCTACTGCGCGTTCGAACCCACCTGTCCCAGGCGCTTGGCCAGGTAGGGCGCGGTCCTGGAATCCGGGTGGGCGGCCAGCTGGTCCGGCGTGCCGGTCGCGACGATCGTCCCTCCTGCATCTCCCCCGTCCGGGCCCATGTCGATGACCCAGTCGGCGGCGGCCACCACATCCATGTGGTGCTCGACCACGATCACGGTGTTGGATTCATCGACCAGCCGGTGCAGCTGGCCCAGCAGCAGTTGCACGTCGGCCGGGTGCAGGCCGGTGGTGGGCTCGTCGAGCAAGTAGAGCGTGTGCCCGCGCCTGGCGCGCTGCAGCTCGGTGGCCAGCTTGATGCGCTGGGCCTCGCCGCCGGATAGCTCGGGCGCCGGCTGGCCCAGCGAAAGGTAGCCCAGTCCCACGTCGCGCAGCGTCTCCAGCGACCGGGCGGCTGCCGGGATCCCGGCCAGGAATTCCGCGGCGGCATCCACACTCAGTGCCAGGACCTCTGCAATGTTCTTGCCCGCGTAGGTGACCTCAAGGGTCTCGGGGTTGTAACGCGATCCGTGGCACACCGGGCACGGACCGTAGCTTCCGGGCAGGAAGAGCAGTTCCACCTCCAGGTAGCCCTCGCCCAGGCACGTCTCGCAGCGCCCGCCGGCCACGTTGAAGGAGAAACGTCCGGCACCATAGCCGCGCTCGCGGGCCAGGGGTGTCTCGGCGAAGGCCTTGCGCACCGCGTCGAAGAGGCCCGTGTAGGTGGCGAGGTTCGAGCGCGGGGTGCGGCCGATGGGCTTTTGGTCCATGGAAACGATCCGGTCGATCCGCCCGGCCCCTCGCACCTCGCGCACCGTTGCCCGGGCAGCATCGGCGGCCGGGTCCCCGACGCCGGCGTCGGCGGTTCCGTCCTCCCCGGCGCCGCGCAGCTTGTCCTTGAGTCCATGGGCCAGCGCCTGGCTGACCAGCGAGGACTTGCCGGATCCGGACACCCCGGTGACCGAGCTGAGCACGCCCAGCGGGAAACGCGCGTCGAGGTCCGCCAGGTTGTGCAGGGAGATCCCGTCCAGTTCCAGCCAGTGCCCACTCGTCCGCGGCGCACGCGTCACCGCGGCGTCCTCGCGGGGCTCCAGGAAACGCCGGGTCACCGATTCATCCACCCGCGACAGCCCGGCCACCGGGCCGCTGTAGAGCACTTTGCCTCCCCCGGCCCCCGCCCCGGGGCCCACGTCGATGATCCAGTCGGCGCGGGAGACCACCTCCATGTTGTGTTCCACCACGAAGACCGAGTTTCCGCCGGCCTTCAGTGCCTCGAGCACCTCCAGCAGCGGCGCCGCGTCGGCCGGGTGCAGGCCCGCCGAAGGCTCGTCGAGCACGTAGATGACCCCGAAGAGACCCGAGCGCAACTGCGTGGCGATGCGCAGGCGCTGCATCTCGCCCGGGGAAAGCGTCGGGGTGCCGCGGTCAAGGCTCAGGTATCCCAGGCCCAACCCCGTGAGCACCTCGATGCGCGAAAGCAGATCGGCGGCGATCGACGCGGCGACCTCGTGTGCGGGTTCCTCCCCGGGCTGCGGCCGGTTCTCGGCGACCGGACGCAGCACCGCGGCCAGGGCGTCGAGTGCCGTGGAGTTGAACTCGGCGATGTCCAGCCCGGCGAAGCCCACGGCCAAGGCCTCCGGGCGGAAGCCGGTGCCCGAGCACGCTGGGCAGGGACCGGTTTCCATGAACTGCAGCGCCTTGGCGCGCATCGATTCGGACTTGGAATCCGCCACGGTGTGCAGCACGTAGCGCCGAGCGCTCCAGAAGCGGCCCTTGTAGGGTTTTGCGACCCTGTCGCGCTCGGGCGTCACCTCCACAACGGGCTGTTCGTCGGTGAACAGCAGCCAGTCGCGCACCTCCCTGGGCAGTTCCTTGAAGGGCACATCCACATCGTGGCCCAGGTGCGAAGTGATGTCGCGCAGGTTCTTGCCCTGCCAGGCTCCGGGCCACGCGGCGATCGCCCCCTCGCGGATGCTCAGGGAGGGGTCGGGAACCAGGGAATCGGCGGTGACGGTGTGGGCGACGCCCAGCCCATGGCATTGCGGGCAGGCGCCCACCGCGGTGTTCGGCGAAAAGGAATCCGAATCAAGGCGGGGCGCCCCGTCCGGGTAGTCCCCCGCGCGGGAGAAGAGCATCCGCACCGAGTTCGACAGCGTGGTCAGCGTGCCCACGGTGGAGCGGGAACTGGCGGTGCCGCGGCGCTGTTGCAGGGCCACGGCCGGGGGCAGGCCGGAAATGAACTCGACCTTCGGCGTGTGTCCCTGGGCGATGAGCCGGCGCGCGTACGGTGCCACGGATTCCAGGAACCGGCGCTGCGCCTCGGCGAAGATGGTGCCGAAGGCCAGCGAGGATTTCCCGGATCCGGAGACCCCGGTGAAGGCCACGATGGCATCGCGCGGGATGCGCACCTCGACATCCTGCAGGTTGTTCTCGTTGGCGCCGCGCACATGGACGAATCCGTCATGGGTGCTTGGTGCCGGGGTGTACTCGGTGTCCTGCCCAATGCTGTTCACCATCCCCACCCTAGGTCCGGGGCATGCCCGATCTCCAGCCGCGTCGTGGTTTGAGTGCTCCACCGGCCGCGTCGCCGGGTCCTGCAGTGGTGCGTCGCATAGGGTTTTTTCACAATCACCCCCAGCAGAGGAACGGACATGGCCAAGCACAGCGACACCGCCAAGACGACCGAGGACAGCGACAAGGAGTTGCACCGCAAGTGGAACGAGTTGCTGCAGGAGATGCGCGTGATGCAGACCGGCGCGCAGATCCTCGCGGCCTTCCTGGTGGTCCTTCCCTTCCAATCCCGCTTCGACACGTTGGAGGTTCCGGACGAGAGGTTCTATCTGGTGCTGTTGGTCGCTTCCGCCCTGTTGATCATCATGCTGGTGACACCCGTGGCCGTGCACCGCCACTTCTTCGGGCAACAGCTGAAGGCCACCACCGTTCACCTGGGCCACGTCATCTCCAGGCTGGTCGTCGTGGGGGTGGGCGTGCTGGTCGCCGGGTGCGTCTGGTTCGTCATCCAGGTCCTCCACGGATGGCAAACGGGTCTGATCGTGGGAGGAATCCTGATGGCTGCAGCACTCTTCCTGCTGCTCGTCCTGCCGCGGATAGTCACCCCGCGCTCGAAGCTCCCGGCGGATTGAACGGCCGAATTCTCGAATTAACCCACCGTTGTTTTCTATTCGCGAAAACCCCGGGCGTTTCGGCCCCTGTGCGTGATACCTTGCTGTCACCGCTACATCACATGGATATCCACGGAAGACTGCCCAGCAGTCGATAATCGAGGAGGCAGTAATGGCAGCAAAAGCAAACGCAGGATTCACGGTTCCGGGAATGACCCTGGCCAACGGCCACAAGGTTGCGGGCGCGTTGCAGATGCGGATCCACGCATTCAACGACCTGCAACTGACCCTGAAGCACGCACACTGGAACGTGGTGGGACGCGACTTCATCGGCGTCCACGAGATGCTTGACCCGCAGATCGACCTGGTCCGCGGCATGATCGACGCACTGGCCGAACGCATGGCCACCATGGGCGTGGCACCCAATGGCCTGCCCGGCGCCCTGGTCGCGGCACGCGCCTGGGACGACTACGAGATCGGGCGGGCCAGCACCAGCGAGCACCTCGCCGCCCTTGACCTGGTCTACACCGGGGTCATCACCTCGATGCGCAAGACCATCGAGGAGGTCGGCAAGCTGGACCCGATCACCGAGGACATCCTCATCGGCCAGACCGCAGCGCTCGAGCAGTTCCAGTGGTTCATGCGATCGCATCTGGAAAACAGCGCGGGCGACCTGGCCAGCGGTGGTGCCCGCACCGAGAAGGGCGCGGCCAAGAAGGCCAAGTAGGCCAAAACGCAAGACGAAGATCGGGGACGGAAGGGCATGCGCTTCCGTCCCCGCCCTTCGTTCGCGCTGTGCCCTTGACCGGCGAATGTGGCACTGGCAGTCTCGAAGCCAGGGAGCCGGCCGGACCACGGCTGGCGCATGCCACAAGCCGTGGGAGAGCTCGCAAATGGAAACAAACCAGGAATCCACGAAGAGCGCCGCCATGCGCATTGTTCCGGCCAACCAGGCCAGCAGCGAGGACCTGGAGAAGATCTTCGGCACCCGCGGCGATCCCGGCCACTGCCGATGCCAGTGGTTCCAGAATCCCGGAAAGAGCTTCGGGGCGCTCACCGATGAGGAACGGGCCCAGCGGCTCCGTGATCAGACGGCATGCGGAACCCCGCGGGCCAAGAAGACCAGCGGGCTGGTCGGCTATCTCGAGGACGAGCCCGTCGGCTGGTGCGCCGTGGAGCCGCGCACCGCCTACCCGCGGCTGCTCGGCTCCAAGATCCCGTGGGCAGGGCGAGACGAGGACAAGGACAGCGAGGATGTCTGGGCGGCGGTCTGCTTCGTCACGCGCACCGGGTACCGGCGCATGGGTGTCAGTCGGGCCATGGCGGTCGCGGCCGTGGACTTCGCCCGTGACCGCGGTGCGCGCGCACTGGAGGGATACCCGAGGCTCTTGGAAGAGGGCAAGAAGTCCATGTGGGGCGAGATGTTCGTGGGCAGCCGGTCCATCTTCGAAGAGGCCGGGTTCAGCGAGGTCAGCCATCCGACACCGCGCCGGCTGGTCATGCGCATCGACTTCGAGGGCGAGCGCCACGAACGAACATAATCCGGCCCCATTTTTTCGGTGCGGCATCTGAGCCCGATGCCGAATTTGAAGTTGTCGCACCGGCCTCGGACTCGGGACCTTGAACCTTAGAGCCTTCCGGCCGTGATGACCCGTTTCAGGAATTGCTGGGTGCGTTCTTCCTGGGGATTTTCAAACAGTTCCTCAGGCGTTCCCCGCTCAAGGACCTTGCCTTGATGCAGGAAGCAAACCTGTGAGGCAACTTCTCGGGCAAAACCCATCTCGTGCGTGGCCAAAAGCATGGTCAACCCACCCACTGCCAGTTCCCTGATCATTTCGAGCACGTCGCCGACGAGTTCCGGGTCCAGCGCTGCGGTGATTTCATCGAGCAGGAGAACCTGCGGGTCCATGGCCATGGCACGGACAATCGCTACGCGCTGTTGCTGGCCCCCGGACAAGGCGTCGGGGTAGGACGCAGCCTTGTGGCGCAGACCAATCTTGTCCAGGAGCTCGAGGGCCCGCTGTTCGGCGGCTTCCTTGGACATTCCCCCGATCAGGGTGGGTGCCAGTGTGATGTTCTTCAGCACCGACATGTGGGGAAACAGGTTGTAGGACTGGAAGACGATGCCCACTTTCCGCCTCAGGACGTTGAGGTTCACGCCCAGGCCGGTGACCTGGTCGCCATCAACCAGGATCTCGCCGGATTCAATGGTCTCCAGTGCGTTGATACACCGCAGCAGCGTTGATTTTCCAGAACCCGAGGCACCGATGAGGCAGACCACCTCGTGGCGGGCCACTTCCAGGGAAATGCCCTTGAGGATCTGGGCGGATCCGTATGACTTGTGCAGGTCTCGTATTTGCAGAAATGACATGGTTTTCCTAGTTTGATCCTGAACGCTGACGGGCTTGATCCTTTTCGATCATCCTGTCGACGAAACGGGACTGCGGAATGGTGATTAGCACGAAGACGATGGCGACTACTGTCACCGGTGAGAGGTTGAAGACGGCCGATCCGACGAGGCGCGACTGCGTAAAGGCATCGATGACGCCCATGACTCCGATCAGGGCTGTGTCCTTCTGGAGCCCGATGAAGTCGTTGAGCAACGGCGGAATGACGCGGCGGACCGCCTGGGGAATGATTACGGTGCGCAGGGCCTGCGGATACGACAGCCCCAGCGAGCGGGCAGCCGCCCACTGGCTGCGATGGATGGAATCCAGCCCTGCCCGGTACACCTCCGCAACGTATGCGCTGTAGGTCAGGGTCAGAGCAAAAATGGCCAGCACCACCGGTGGGAGGTCCTTGAAAAAAGGAACCTCGGCAAGAGACAAGCCAAATCCCACGAGGTAGAGGACGATGATGCCGGGGATGGCGCGGAAGACGTCGGTATACAGGACGGCCAAGAAGCGCAGGGGGCGCCCCGCCCTGCCCGGAAGCATGCGCATGATGGCTATCACCAGCCCGAGCACCAACACCAACGCCTCGGCGCCGATGGCCACCTGGACGTTGACCCAAAATGCGCTCAGCACATCGGACCAGGCCTGGGCGATGAACTCGGGACGCAGGAATGTGCGGGCGATGGCGCCGTCGTTAGTGCTGACAAAGGCGACCAAGGCCGCGAGGACAATGATCGCAACCGAGTATCCGAGGCTGGTTAGAGCCGATTCGCGGCCAAGTGCGGCATGGCGCCTGGCGATGACTATGCCGTTGTCCCGCAGGGCTCCATGGGACTTGCGGGCGCTTCTGAGCGCCTGGACCGATGGCACCAACGGCATCCAGGTCGCGAGCCAGAGGACCACGAACAGTGCCTTGACGAACCCGCTGGCGGGTTCCGGAAACATGTAGGCGTAGAGCCACTTAAGTGCGTAGAAGGACATCGCCGCGGTAAAGATAACGACGATGACCGACGCCGCGGTCAGCGGCACCACTGCTGGGGGTTGTGCCTGCGGCGCTTGAAGCCGCGCGACGTTCGTGTCTTGGGTGGGGATCATGTTGATCATGGGACCTCGAACACCGGAACCTTGGCGGGATCGCCGCCGAGTGTGGGGCCCAGCCAGGAGGCGGAAAGCTTTTCCAGCGTCCCATCCTTGCCCATGGCGGCGATGGCCTCATCCATGGCGGAAGCATTGGCGGACCCCTTGGGATAGATGGCTCCGTATTGTTCTCCGGTTTTGTACTGCCCGACGACCTCCATGGCGCCCCCGGAACCACTGGCGAAGCCAAGCATGATGGCTGTGTCCTGGATGGCTGCATCGATCTGGCCCGATGCCACTCCCGTGACCATGGCGTCGGTTTCCTGGAAGACACGGGCCGGCGTGCCGGGCTTTAGCTTCTCCTGGGCGAAAGTCACGGCCGTCGTACCTAACGCCACCCCGATGGTCTTCGACTGGATGTTCTCCGCACTGACGTCGGATCCCTTCTTGACCAGCACCGAAACGTTGGAGTCATAGTAGGGCTCGGAGAACTGGACGACCTTCTTGCGCTCCGGTGTAATTGACACCTGCGCCATGGCGATGTCGAACCCGTCTGTTTGCCCGGCTGCCAGCGCATCGAAGGAGGCATTGGCCACCTTGAGTTTGCCAAGTCCCGCGCGATGAGCGATGTTTGCCGCCAGGCAGAACTCAAAGCCACCAGTGATCTTGTCCGGCGAAATGCCCTTCCACCAACCGGGGGAAGGCAAGTTCGTTTGCACGGTGAGAGTGTCAGGAGTGACGGGGTTGAGCTTGATTGACCCGGCCGTGCCGTACACCTCGCACTCGCCGAAGGCGGCGCCTCCCCCGTCCTGCGCCTGGGTTGAGCCGCCGCATCCGGTCAAAGCCAAGGTGGACGCTGCGGCAAGCGCCACCAGTCCCCCTAATCGTTGTCTGGCCATGGAAATCTCTCACCCTTCGATCGCTTGCGATGTGCCTCTTACTGAACCGTCATACAGCTAATACGTAGACTGTGCCGTGCGTCACGCGCATTGTCAACGAAACGACGGAACATTTCCCCTCGCCTCCACTCCCGTCGATTGAGGATAGAGTGCCGGTATGACCAGGAAAACTGCACAGGCGCGCCGCGTTGAGGTACTCGGGGAAACCGTCCGCCAGATTCGGGCAGGGGGGATGTCAGCCCTGCGCGTTGCGGATGTGGCTGCAGCCATGGACGTCAGCGCGGCATTGATCATTTACCACTTTGAAACCAAGGAAAAGCTCTTGGCCGAAGCCTTGATGTACGCCGCCGAAAGCGACTTGCGCAAGCTGGGTCGAATCATGCGCGAATCCGGGACTCCGTCCACCAGGGTCATGGCCGCACTGGAGTGGTACGCGCCCACTGGCCGAGCCAGGGGCTGGCAACTGTGGATTGACGCGTGGTCCTTCTCCATGCGCGACAAGGTGTTAGCCAAAGTACTTGTTGACCTGCAGGGCCAGTGGACGGACGCGATCGCGGGCGCCATCGACGAAGGTGCCGCCGAGGGCATTTTCACGACCGAAAACTCCCGCGATGCAGCCACAAGACTGACGTCGATGCTGGACGGCTTGGCGGTGCGGATGCTCGTGCACCAGGAGCGCATCGGACGCGTCGAGCTGCACGCCTGGCTGGCCCGCCAAGTGGAGTTGGAGCTCGGCGGGAAGGCCTAACGGGCGTCTCTTCCGGGGTCCATTATTCGATCCCTTGACAGGGCCGCGAGTGCCATGCAGACTGAATAGCCATTCAGTAAGAATCAAATGCATGGACTAGGAGACGCCCCGTGTCGGTCGTGGTTGAGAAGAAAAAGCAGGCCCTCAAAACGTCGTCCCTGCTGGAGGTGTCATGGGCCGACCCGGTCACCGGCGCCAAGGGATTTCTGGTGATTGACCGGCTGGTTCGTGGCGTTTGCAGCGGTGGGCTGCGCATGCGCAAGGGCTGCACTCTGGAAGAAGTGCGCGGGCTGGCTCAGGGCATGACGCTGAAGGAAAGCCTGCATTTCAACCCGAACAGCCGCTATGTCCCCCTCGGGGGCGCCAAGGGCGGCATCGACTGCGATCCGCACGATCCGCAGATGCGCGGGGTGCTCAAGCGGTACCTCCAAGGAGTCGGCGCCCTACTTCGGGCGCACTGGACCATGGGTGAAGACCTTGGCCTACAGCAGAAGCTCATCGACGAAGTGATTCATGAACTGGGGCTGGAAAGCTCCATCCAGGCCGTTTACCCCTTGCTTGCGGACCCCGACGAGGCCATCGCACGGCTGCGGCAGGCCTTCGGCATCGATGTTGACGGGGTGGGTCTCGGGGAATTGGTTGGCGGGCTGGGCGTCGCCGAATCCGTGCTCACGGCGCTGGACCAGCTCGGCAGGCCCCGTGTCGGGTCCCGCGTCGTCATCCAGGGCTTTGGCTCCATGGGCGGCGCCACGGCACGGTACCTGAACCAGGCCGGAATGCTCGTGGTGGGAATTGCCGACGCCAACGGCGTCATGGTCAACCCGAACGGGCTGGACGTGGAGGCGCTGTTGAAGTCGCGCAATTCCTTCGGCGAGATCGACCGGGCAAGTCTGCGCCCGGAGGATGCGGAGCTGCCGCGTGGACAGTGGCTCGCCGTCGAAACCGATGTCCTGGTGCCGGCAGCGATCTCGTACTGCATCACCGCGGACAACCAACACGAGGTTGCGGCTTCCGTGATTGTCGAGGCCGCCAACATGCCCGTGCTCCGGGAGGCCGAGGACTTGTTGACGGCCCGCGGCATCCAGGTGGTCCCGGACTTTGTTTCCAACTCCGCCACCAATGCATGGTGGTGGTGGACGCTCTTTGGTGACATCGAGGCCGACCTCGGGCAGTCCGAACACAAGATCCGCACCGAAATGAGCCGAATCGTCACCGACATGTTTGGCCGTGCTGCGGCCGACGGTGTCACCCTCCGCGATGCCGCGCTGGCCTTCACTCAGGACAAGCTGCGCGACATCGACGCGCAGTTCGGGTTGGCATGATCCCGCCGGACACCTCGCTGGCTCCGTTCCGCAACCCGCGCTCAGTAGCAGTCGTTGGGGCCTCGGACGACCACGCCAAGTGGGGCTATTGGCTGGCTCGCGGAGCGTTGACAGGGCGCACCGAGCGTGCGGTGTACCTGGTCAATGCAAACGTCGACGCCGTCCAAGGCGAGAAGGCGTACCCCAAGGTTTCGTCCCTGCCAGGAGTTCCCGAACTCGTGGTGCTGAGCATCCCCGCACGGTTCGTTGCCGAGGTTGTCGAGGACGCCTTGGCAGCGGGGTCCAAGGCATTTCTGGGCATCACCGCCGGAGTCCCCGGGGAAGAGGCCTTGAAGAGACGAATCAGCAAGGCGGGAGCCAGAATCATCGGCCCCAACAGCCTAGGCTTATTCGACGCCGCCTCGAAACTGCAGCTGGCGTGGGGGCACTTCACCCCCGGCCAGCTGGCCATCGTCTCTCAGAGCGGTCAGCTGGGATCCGAACTGGCAATCCTGGGCGCCCGGGCCGGCCTGGGAGTCTCCCGCTTCGTTTCCGTAGGCAACCAGCTGGATGTCAATGCCGCCGAGATCCTGGGCGACCTGGCGGACCACGAGGAAACCAAGATCGTTGCCCTGTACTTGGAAAGCTTCAGCGGCGGCGCCAACCTTGTCGAAACAATCCGCGCACTCACCCTTGCCGGGAAGACCACGCTGGTGCTCACCACCGGCGCTTCCGACGGCAGCCAGCGACTGGCCAGGTCGCACACGGGTTCGCTGACTTCCGCCCTGGACACCGTCGACGCTGCCTGCCGCGCCGCGGGGGCCATTCGCGTCAACACCCCCGCCGAGCTCATCAACCTCGCACGGTACCTGGGCGTCGCGGACAAGCCTGCAGGCCGCCGCACCGCGCTCATCAGCGACAGCGGTGGGCAAGGAGGCATCGCCGCAGATGTCGCAGCGCGGGCAGGACTGCAGGGCGCGGTCTTTTCCGACGATCTCCAGCAAAGGCTCGCAGCCATCCTTCCGGCGGGCGCGGCAGTGTCCAACCCAGTCGACCTGGCGGGTGCGGGCGAGGCAAACCTCCACGTCTACGCCGACCTGATCGAGGTGCTGAAGGACTCGGGCGAAGTGGATGCGGTGGTGCTCTCCGGCTACTTCGGCCGCTACGGGGAAGACACCCCGGCGCTCGAGCCCCTCGAGCTGGAGGTCGCGGACAGACTTGCGGCACTGGCCGACGGCTCCTGCATCGCCCTGGCCGTGCACAGCCTGAGCGAAAGCTCCCCCGTCGTCCGGCGACTGTGGCAGCGGGGCGTCCCATGCTACCCGGGCATCGAATTTGCCCTGGAGGCCCTGGCCTCGGCGGCCCGGCTTGCCGAGGCACCGGGACGCCCGCTCAGGGCAACCGGGCGCACGATCCGGGAGCCGGCCCCCGGCTACTGGTCGGCGCGCGGGCTGCTGGCCGAGCTCGGAATCGACGCGCCGGCAGGCATGCTGGCACTGAACCGCGAAGACGTATTCCGAGCCGGCCAGATGTTGACGTATCCGCTGGTGTTGAAGGCCGACTGGCTGGAACACAAGAGCGAGCACGGCGGCGTGAAGCTGGGCCTCGGTTCGGCCGAGCAGTTGCTCGCGGCTTTCGATGACATGCATCGGCTCCTGGGCGACGGGCAGTACGTCGTGGAGGAACAAGACATGCGCGAGAACACCGTCGAGGTGCTCGTGGGCGCCCGCCGGGACAGGGATTTCGGACCGGTGGTCACCGTCGGTGCGGGCGGCACCGAAACCGAACTCCGCCAGGACATCAGCGTCGAACTTGCCCCGGTGGACGAATCCACGGCCTTGCACATGATCGGCAGGCTCAAGTGCATGCCGCTGCTCAAGGGGTGGCGAGGACGACCCGGTACGGATATTGCCGCCCTGGCGCGCATCGTCGTTGCCGTTTCCGAGGTCGTTGCCGCCACGGAAAACATCACCGAGTTCGAAGTCAACCCCATCCGGGTGGCACCCGTCGGCGCAATGGCCGTCGACGCGCTAGTCCTGTCCCGGGCCACGGCCAGAGTATGAAGGAGAACATTATGATCGTCCCTGACATCAGCACCGAATTCCGCGGCAAGGTGGCGGTGGTGACAGGCGGAGGCTCCGGCATAGGCCGCGCCATCGCCCAGCGCTACGCCGCGGCCGGAGGCAAGGTCGTCGTATTGGGACGCCGCGAGGAGCCGCTGCGGGAAACCGTCCGGCTCATCACCGAGGCCGGCGGGCAGGCCGACCACGTCTCCTGCGACGTGCGCGACGCCCCGGGAGTGGCCGAGGCGATCGACGCCGTCGTCGCTAGGGAGGGACGTCTGGACGCATTGGTGAACAACGCGGCGGGCAACTTCGTCGCCGCAGGCGAGGACCTGAGCCCCAACGGGTGGAAGACGGTGATCGACATCGTCCTCAACGGCACCTTCTACGCCACGAATGCGGCTGCCAAGCACATGCTCGCCGC
Organism: Paeniglutamicibacter sp. MACA_103; assembly: GCF_045798555.1. NCBI lineage: Bacteria > Bacillati > Actinomycetota > Actinomycetes > Micrococcales > Micrococcaceae > Paeniglutamicibacter > Paeniglutamicibacter sp. MACA_103. The sequence continues at coordinate 51,697 of NZ_JBIXLN010000014.1, forward strand.
GGGATCGGGCAGCATCCTGAACGTCATCGCCACCTATGCCTGGCACGGCCACCCCGGCACGGTCCACAGCGCGGCGGCCAAGGGCGGCATCGTCGCGATGACCCGCACCCTGGCCGTTGAATGGGCAGCCCGTGGCGTGCGCGTGAACTGCATCGCGCCGGGCCCCACCGAGACCGAGGGAGCGGGCGCAGCCCTGTGGGGAACCGAGGCCGCGCGTGCCAGGGTATTGGGCGGGGTGCCCGCCGGACGGTTCGCCAGTCCCAGGGAAATCGCCGAGTCGGCCTCCTACCTGCTGGGCCCCCGCGCCGACTACATCACCGGCGAGGTCATGGTGGTCGACGGCGGGCAGTGGCTGGGCAAGTCTGTCTACACCGCCGCGGGGGCCGACGCATGAGCCAGATGACAGGGGGTCAGTCGCTGATCGCCGCCCTCGCCGCCCACGGCGTCCAAACGATCTTCGGCATCCCGGGCACCCACAACCTCGCGGCCTACGCGGCCATGCCTGCCTACGGCATCACCCATGTCTCCCCGCGCCACGAACAGGGTGCGGGCTACGCGGCCGACGGCTATGCCCGCTCCTCGGGACGCCCCGGGGTCGTATTGACCACCACCGGTCCGGCGATCCTCAACGCCACCGCGGCCGCCGCGCAGGCCTATTCGGACTCCGTGCCGGTGCTGTTCATCTCCCCCGGGATGCCGCTGCGCCACCCGGGACGCGGCAACGGTCTGCTGCACGAAGTCAAGAACCAAGGTGCGGCATTGGACGCGGTCGTGGCCTACAGCCACCGGATCACCAGCGTTGCGGAGATTCCGCTGGCCGTCGCCCAGGCGTTTGCCTTCATGGGCACCGGCCGACCGCGCCCCGTGCACCTGGAAATCCCCCTGGACCTGCTCGATGAGGTCGCCGAGGCTTCCATCGTGCCGCCGATCGTCTCCGCGTTGCCCGGCGCCCCGGCCGCCGTGGTCAAGGCAGCCGCCGCTGCACTGTCCGCCGGACAGCGCCCACTGATCTTGGTCGGAGGCGGGGCTTCCCGGGCCGCCGCCCAAGTCAAGGCCGTGGCCGAGGCCTTGGGGGCCCCGGTCATCGCGTCGACCAACGGCAAGGGTATCCTGCCCGAAGACCACGAACTGGCCGTCGGCGCCGGGTTGCAGCACCCCAGCGTGGTAGCCGCAGTCGACGATGCCGACGTCGTCCTGGCGATCGGCACCGAACTCGCACCCTCCGATTGGTGGATCGGGCTGCCGGGCATGGATTCCAAATTAGTCCGGATCGACATCGACGCGACCTCCATCAGCACCAACGCGGTTCCCTCCCACGCGCTGGTCGGTGACAGCGCAACCGTGCTGGAGGCCCTGCTGGTGCACTTTGCCGCCGAGGTCCAGGGCGCATCCACATCCGCTGCCCGGCGAACGGCGGCGCTGCGCGAGGGCCTCACGGCCGATGCCCGTGCGGAGGGCGGGCCGTGGCTGGAGATCGTCTCGGCGATCGACGCCGCCCTGCCGCGCGATGCCATCGTTGCCGGCGACAGCGCCATGGCCTGCTACTACGGAGCCCTGTCCAACCTGCCGCTGCACCGCCCCAACGCCTTCCTGTATCCCACGGGCGTGGGCACCCTGGGCTACGGACTGCCCGCGGGGATCGGGGCCAAGATCGCCAACCCCGACGCACCGGTGCTGGTCCTGCAGGGGGACGGCGGGATCATGTTCAGCATCGCCGAACTTGCCACCGCTGCCCAGCTGGGACTCGCCCTGCCCATCGTTGTTGTGGACAACGGCGGCTACGGCGAGATCCACAACGAGATGGCCGACCGCGGCGCACCCGTGCACGCGGTGGCCCTGGGGCGCGCGGACTTCCCCGCCCTGGCCGAGGCAATGGGATGCCACGGGGTTGCCGTTGCCGACGCCGACGAGCTGGCCGCCGGCATCAAGGCCGCCCTCGACGCCGACAGGCCCACCCTGTTGCACATCCGTGAAACCAGCCGCGCCGCCGACGGAATGAACTAAACCGGCACCGCAACCAACCCCGGATTCCGCCGTCGCGGCACCACGTGTGGCATCGCGACCGGAAAGCCGCAGCACCGCATCAGTACTAACAGATCCAGGCACTAGAGGAGAAACACCATGGCAAGGAACAACGTCGAATACTGGCCACTGAGCGACGAGCAGCGCGCAATCGTGGAGTTGTGCAAGGATTTTGCCGCGAATGAGATTCGGCCGCGCGGGCGCGAGGTCGATGAGGCGGACACTGTTCCGCCCGAGGACATCTTCCGCAAGGCCGCGGAGATCGGCATCACCGACTTCATGCTGCCGGAGGAATTCGGAGGCGGCGGATTCACCGACGTCTTCACCCAGTGCTTGGTCCAGGAACAGCTCTGTTGGGGCGACCCCGGAATCGGAAACTTCATCTGCGCTAACGGCTTCTTCGCGGATCCGCTCCTGGCGCTGGGCTCCGATCTTCAGAAGAAGAAGTGGTTGTCCCCGCTGGCGGGCCCCGACGCGCTGTTCACCTCGTTGGCGACGACGGAGCCGGGGTCGGGCTCGGACTCCGCCTCGATCGTGACCCGCGCCGACAAGGTTGAGGGCGGCTACTCGATCAACGGGCAGAAGTCCTGGATTTCCAACGCAGGACTGGCTGACCAGTACGTGGTATTTGCCAAGACCGATCCATCCGAGCGGTCCAGGGGCGTCACCGCGTTTCTGCTCAGGAAGGACACCCCGGGGATGAGCTTCGGCGAACCCATGAAGAAGATGGGCCAGCGGGCGATCGTTTGTCGCGAGATCTTCTTCGACAACGTTTTTGTCCCGGAGGAAGACCGCCTGGGTGAGGAGGGACAAGGCTTTTACGGCCTGATGAAGACCTTCGATGTTTCCCGAGTCGTGCTTGCGGCGGCCGCGACCGGTGCCGCACGGGCTGCCTACGAGTACGCGCTGGAATACGCACGGACCCGCACCCAGTTCGGCAAGCCCATCATCGAACACCAAGCGGTGGCATTCCGTCTGGCCGACATGGCAACCCGCATCGAGTCGGCATGGCTGATGACCTTGCACGCGGCCCGCCAACTCGATGCCGGGGAAAACGTGAATGGATTGGCCGCGATGGCCAAGTTGCAGGCTTCCGAGACGGCCATGTTCTGTACGTGGGCGGCCGTGCAGACCTTGGGCGGCTGGGGCTACTCCCGCGAATACCCGGTGGAGCAGTGGATGCGCGACGTCAAACTCGAGGAAATCGAGGAAGGCACCTCGGACATCATGCGCCTGGTGATTTCCCGCAACCTCTAACACTGTCAGTTCAAGGTTTCGACGCCGGAGCCCGGCCATTGGAAAACAAAGACAAGGAAAAGAAACGTGAAGATTGCAGTGTTGGTGAAGCAGGTGCCGGACACGGGTGAGCAGCGCAAACTGGATCCCGCAACGGGGTTGGTGGATCGCGGCGGGGAGAGCGTGCTCGACGAGATCAATGAACGTGCCCTCGAAGTGGCCTTGCGTTATCGGGACGCAAACAAGGGAACGGAGGTGGTTGTCATTTCCATGGGGCCAGACACGCTCACCAAGGGGCTTCGGAAGGCCCTCTCGATGGGTGCCGACGCTGCCGTTCACGTCCTCGACGACACGTTAGTCGGCGCCGATGCCGGGCGCACGGCAGCCGTCTTGGCCGCCGCCGTGCGTTCGGTTGCGGCCGGCCTGGTGGTGGCCGGCAACGAATCCACGGACGGGCGTGGCGGCGTGGTCCCGGCCATGGTCGCCGAGCATCTGTCGTTGCCGTTGCTCAGTGCCATGGACACGGTGGAGCTGTCCGAAAACGAGGTTTCGGGGCACCGCAGCACCGAGACCGGTTCGATGCGGGCCAGCGCACCGCTTCCGGCGGTCATCTCTGTCACCGAGCGCTCCGCGGAGGCCCGATTCCCCAGCTTCAAGGGGATCATGACGGCCAAGCGCAAACCGCTGACGGTGTTGTCGGTCGCCCAGCTGGGGTCGTTGCCCGGCGACCAGGCCCTGACGAGCATCGTCTCCACGCTGCGTAGCCCGGCTCGCACGGCGGGGCGACGGATCGTCGATGAAGGAAATGCCGGCAAAGAGTTGGCGGAGTTCCTGCGCTCCGACCGCTTGATCTAGAAGGACGAGGGAGCATCATGAAAAATGTCTTGACACTCATTGAAACGAGCGACTCGGGGGAGCTGGGCAACTCCGCCGCGGGCCTGCTGGGCGCGGCGGCCAAGATCGGCAATCCCGTCGCTGTGGTGGCCGTGGCCCCGGGCTGCGGCGCGGGGCTAGTGGGGCAGCTCGGTGCCTTCGGCGCCACCCACGTGGTCCTTGCCGAGTGCGAAGGAGTCGGGAGCCTGCTGGTTGCCCCGGAACTCGAGGCGCTCTCGGCCGCGGCCCGCGAGCTCAATCCGGTGGCAGTAATTGCAGCGAACTCGGTGGCCGGACGCGACGCGGCAGCCAGGTTCGCCGTTCGCGCCGGGGCAGGACTCCTGGCGGACGTCGTTGACGTGACCGTGGACGGGGACGCCATCGTGGCAACCCATTCCGTCCTGGGAGGCGACTACACCGTTCGGGCAACCGTTACTTCGGGCCCTGCGGTCATTACCGTCCGCCAGGGCGCCATCAAGGACGTTGCCACCGCGGCCACGCCAACGTCGATGACAATGCAGGTCGAGCCCGAAAGCGCGGCGGCAACCATTCTTTCCGCCACGGTGGAGTCATCCGCGGGCAACCGCCCGGAGTTGCGCGGCGCCGAACGCGTGGTCGCCGGAGGAAGGGGCCTTGGCTCGATGGAGAACTTCACGCTCGTTGAGGACCTGGCGGACGCGCTGGGCGCGGCCGTCGGCGCCTCGCGGGCAGCCGTGGATGCCGGTTACGTGGAGCAGGGCGCCCAGGTGGGCCAGACCGGGGTAAGCGTGTCCCCGCAGCTCTACATCGCGTTGGGCATCTCGGGGGCCATCCAGCACCGGGCCGGCATGCAGACGGCCAAGACCATCGTGGCGATCAACTCCGATGCCGGCGCGCCCATCTTCGACGTGGCCGACTTCGGCATCGTCGGCGACGTTTTCACCGTGGTGCCGCAGCTGATCAGTGCGCTCGACGCGCATGCCGACTCATGACGATGCTCAAGGCCCGCCCCGCCGGAAACGACGGGAGGGTGCGGACCGCGCTCGCGATGGGTGCAGCCCTGGCACTGCTGGCCCTGCTGGTCTTTGCCGCCAAGTGGTTGCGTGGATTCGAGGGAGTACAAGAATTCCTGGCGGAGTACACCGGGCATTCGGCGTTGCCCGAAGGAGCGCCGGTGGGGCTACCGGCTTGGCTGGGTTGGCAGCACTTCCTCAATGGTTTTTTCCTGCTGCTGATGGTGCGCACCGGGTGGCTGGTACGCACCACCACCCGGCCGGCCGGCTACTGGACCCGGAACAACAAGGGCCTGTTCCGCACCCAGGGCGCGCCCCGGAAAATCAGTCTCGACTTGTGGTTCCACCTGAGTCTGGACGCGCTGTGGGTACTGAACGGGCTGGTGTTTATGGTGTTGTTGCTGGCCACGGGCCAATGGATGCGGATCGTCCCGACCAGCTGGGAAATTTTCCCCCACGCAGCCTCGGCGCTGCTGCAATACGCCTCGCTGGACTGGCCGGTGGAAAGCGGGTGGGTGAACTACAACGCCCTGCAGGTCTTGGCCTACTTCCTGACGGTGTTTGTTGCGGCGCCGCTGGCACTTGCCTCGGGTCTGAGGATGTCGCCGGCCTGGCCGAAAAACACCCGGCGGCTGAACGTGGCCTTTCCAATCGAGGCGGCCCGCGCAATCCACTTGCCGGTCATGTTCTACTTCGTGGCATTTGTCGTGGTGCACGTGGGCCTGGTGCTGGCCACCGGGGCCATGGCAAACCTCAACCACATGTATGCGGGACGGAACGACGGCGGCTGGGCCGGGGTGACGGTGTTTGCACTGTCGCTCGCCGCCATGGCGGCCGGTTGGCTGCTGGCCCGCCCCCTGTTTCTGCGCCCCGTTGCGGCGCTGACCGGCAAGGTCAGCCGCTAAGTGGCGTCTGGCGAATCTTTTCGAGAAGGCGGAAGCATGAAAGACACAGACAAAATCGTGGTCCTCGAGGGGGCGCGAACGCCCATTGGCAGCTTCGGCGGCTCCCTGAAGGACGTCGAGGCGCATGAGCTCGGCGCCGTGGCCACCCGCGCCGCGATCCAACGTGCAGGGATCGACGGCAACGACGTCGAGGAAGTTGTCATGGGGTGCATCGGGCAGGTCGGTGCCGATGCCTACAATGCCCGAAGGGTGGCTATTGCCGCGGGGTTGCCCGAGTCCACGCCCGCCTACACCGTCAACAGGCTGTGCGGCAGTGGGTTGCAGGCTGTGTGGTCGGCCGCGATGCAGATGCGCTGGGGACACCTGGAATTCACCGTCGCCGGCGGCAATGAGTCAATGACCCGCATGCCGTTCTACGATTTTGATGCCAGGGCGGGCTACCGCATAGGCGACCGAAGATTGGTGGATGGAACGGCAGCGATGCTGACGGATCCGTTCAACAACATCCACATGGGCGTCACGGCCGAGAACGTGGCCCGGGGCTACGGGGTGTCCCGCCAGGACCAGGATGAATTCGCGTTGGAGTCCCAACGCCGGGCCGCCACGGTTGCCGCGCGGGCGGTGTTCGCCGAAGAGATCGCGCCTGTCTATGTTGGCGGGCGCAAGCCACACACCGTTTCCGTTGATGAACACCCGCGGCCCCACACCACCGCCCAGATGCTTGCCGCCCTGCGGCCGGTGTTTGCGCGCGGCGGAACCGTCACCGCGGGCAATGCCTCCGGGATCAACGACGGCGGGGCAGCCCTGGTGCTTGCCCGCGTCGGCGCGGCCGCCGAGCGCGGCTTGAAGGGGCTCGCGACTCTGGAGGCAGTGACCACCGCGGCACTGGATCCGGCGCTGATGGGCTATGCCCCGACGCTGGCCCTGCACAAGCTCTTCGAGCAAACGGGGATGACGCCGGCGGACATCGACATCGTGGAACTCAACGAGGCCTTTGCCGCCCAGGCCGTCGCCGTCATGCGCGACGCGAAACTGGATCCGGAGAAGACCAACCCGTATGGAGGTGCCATCGCGTTGGGCCATCCCGTGGGGGCCACGGGCGCCATGTTGAGCCTGCGAGTCGCCAAGGACCTGGTGCGCCGTGACCTGGAATTCGGTGTTGTCACGATGTGCATCGGCGGAGGCCAGGCCCTGGCGGCCTTGTTCCGCCGCGCATCCTGACCGGCGGCCATGAACGTCCAAGCCGGTGTGCGACACATGTCGTGTACGCCGCAACTTTCATTGTGAGGATGGATATGTCATTCGAGAACATCTTGGTCCGTTTCGAAGGCCCGTTGATGTGGCTGACGTTGAACCGGCCCACCGAAGCCAACGCCATTAGCATCGCCATGGGACAGGAATTCTGCGCGGCGATCGACCAGGCCGAGCGGGATCCCGCGATCCACGTCGTCATCTTGCAAGGCAATGGCAGGTTCTTCTGTGCCGGCGGAGACGTTGCCATGATGGACGCGGCAGATGATCCCGCGGCGTTCCTGAAGGAGCTGGCCGAAACCATGCACCTGGGGCTGCTGCGACTGGCGAGATCCAGGCTGATAACCATTGCCGCCGTCGACGGCTATGCGGCCGGCGCGGGGTTGGGACTGGTGCTGAATGCCGACGTGGTGTTGGCTTCGGAAAGGGCAGGTTTCCTCAGCGCCTATGGAACCATCGGCCTGACTCCGGATTGCGGTGTCTCCTACCTGCTCCCGCAGGTTGTCGGTCCGCGCCGGGCAGCACACATGGCCTTGCTGGGACGTGCGGTCAACGCGGACGAAGGGCTGGCCTGGGGGCTTGTCACCGAAGTCGTTGCGCAGGGCGATCTTGTTGCGCGCGCCCGTGACCTGGGCGAATCCTTGGGAACGGGTGCCACCCAGATGCTCGGCCCCACCAAGAAACTGTTGTCGGCGGGCACCCTCGAAGGCTACGCCAGGCACTTGGACGACGAGGCCGAAACCATTTCTGCCATGATTTCCCTGGCCGACACCCGGCGGCGCATCGGGGAGTTCCTGGCCCGCAGTACGCGATAGGTATGAGGAGCGCGGAGCACCGGCACGTGGGTGATCGTGAAAGCACGAGTTGTGGCACCTCCCCGCCGCCCGTCTGGAACGTACGGGCACAAATGACCATCTCCGCCTTCCTCGAGGGTGTCGACCTCGCCGGCAAAACGATCACTCCCTTCGTCACCTACGCGGTCAGCGGCATGGGCAACGTCCAGGACGGCTATCGGGGTTCACTTCCGACTTCCGAGCTCAGGCCCGGGTTGGCAGTGCGCGGCGAGGAGGCCTCCACGGCCGCACCGGTCCTCGAGGACTCGCTGAGGCAAACACGGCTCATCCGGTAAGACACCCTCCGGAGGGTTCGGTGGGATCAGGCGGCGATTGGGTGGGACGACGTCAGTTCCGCGCCGAGGTGCGCCCGCCGAAGTCATCGGCGATGTCCTGGGCGACCCGGCGCATCAGCGGCACCATCTCATCGGTGATCGAGGTGGAGCCGATGCGCCCGGGCTGCACCGAGACATTCAGCGCACCGAGCAGCTGCGCGCCGCGGTAGACGGGAACCGCCAGCCCGCGCAGCCCTTCGTCGAGTTCCTGTGCGACCAGCGACCAGCCCTGGGCCCGCACGGTCTCGAGCTCGATGCGCAATTCATCGATGCCGGCCACGGTCTTGGAGGTGAAGTGGGTCAGCTTGGCGTTGCGCAGGAACTCCTCGCGCGCCGCCTCCGGCAGCTCGGCGACCAGCACCCGACCCATGGAGGTGGCCCAGGCCGGGAGCCGGTTGCCGATGGACACGTTCATCGAGTGCATGCGCGGGGCGGCGATGCGCTCCACGTAGAGGATGTCCTGGTCATCGAGCACGCACAGGGCCGTGGTCTCGGAGAGCTCCGCGGCCAGGGACTGCAAGTGCGGGCGCGCGACCTGGGGCAGGGTGAGCCCGGAGAGGTAGGAGGCACCGATGTCCATCACCCGCGGAGTCTGCCGGAAGGCGTTCCCGTCGGATTCCAGGTAGCCCAGGTCCACCAGGGTGAGCAGGAAGCGGCGGGCCGCGGCACGCGAGACGTTGATGGCCTCGGCCACCTGGGTCACGGTCAGCAACGGGTGCGCGGCGTCGAAGGCCAGCAACACCGCCAGCGTCTTTTCCGCCGACTTCACATAGTAGTCAGGCTGCTCGGCCATGGCTCACCACTCCCCTTGTTCTTCCCTAGTACTTCGTCAAGCGGTTGCGTTCGAATTGCGCGGCCAGCCGGACCGGCGCATTGGGTGCCCCGTAGCCGTCGTAGCCGCCGCGGCGCTGCACGACCTCAAGGAACATCGAGCCCACGGTTTCGGTGTAGAAATGCAGGAACTCGCCGTGCTCGTCGCGGTCGTAGAGCAGGTTCAGTTCCTGCAACCGTGCCAGGGTTTCCCCGTCGAGCCCGAACCGTGCCGCCAGGTCTTCATAATAGTTGTTCGGCACGGCCAGGAATTCCATGCCCGCGGCCACCGCGCGGCGGGCCAGGGCGATGATGTCATCGGTGTGCACCGCAATGTGCTCGGGATAGCCCGGGGCGCGGTCGCGGGTGTCTTCCAGTCCGTGCGGCACAATGTTCAGCGCCAGGCGCACGGCGCCGTCTTCCGTGCGCAGCACCTGCGAGCGGACCAGCCCCATGGGGCTGGGGACCTCGGTGCCCGGACGGGCGGAAAGGTTCAGCGTGGAGGTGTAGAAGAGGACCGATTCGTCGAAGGCCTGCCAGGGCTGGGCCAGGTTGACGTGGTCGATGCCGGTGATGGCCCCGGTGTCCTCGGGCATGGTGCCGTCGCCGAATTCGGCGGCCCAGGCCGGCTCGTCCGCCGTGGTCCCGAAGAACACCTCGGTGGCATCCGGTGCGGTGAATCCGTGCAGCGGCTGCTCGCCCACGGTGTGGTGGCGCGGGACGGCGGGTGCCTTCAGCGCTGTGGCGCGCCGGGTGCCCAGGGCAGCGTCGGGAACCTGGATGCCGAAGCCGGAGACCTCGGCGGTGATCCCGCGGCTGCGCTGGGTGTTGATGATGATCCGCGCGTCCCCCGCGCTCCAGAGCGTGACCGGCTTGCGTCGGTGCTGTCCGCGGAAGGTGAATCCCAGCTGGGCCAGCATGCCCGCCACGACCTCCGGGTCCTCGGTGCGGATCTCGGCGTAGTCGAAGCCCGAAGGCTCCTGGGCGCCGGGCAGGGCGGCGAGCCCCAACGGGTAGTCAAGTGCGCCCGCACCCAGGTGCGCGGCGGTCTGGTCCTGCAGCCAGATCAGCGAGCGCATCCCGTCCACGGCGGTGCGCTCGACGTTGGACTGGCGGAAGACGTCGTTGAAGATCTCCAGCGAGACGATGCCGTCGTAGCCCGAGCGGACCAGGTGCCCCATGAAGGCGTCCAGCTCGAAGCCGCCCTCTCCGGGAAACACCCGATAGTGCCGCGACCAGGAGAGCACGTCCATGGAGAGCACCGGGGCGTCGGCCAGCTGGACGAAGAAGATCTTTTCCGCCGGGATGTCCGCGATGCCCGACGGGTCGTCCCCGCGCGAGAGGATGTGGAAGGAATCCAGGCAGAGTCCCACGTTGGGGTGGTCCACCAGCTCGACGATCCGGTAGGAGTGCAGGTAGGTGTTCACGAACTTGCCCCAGGCCAGGGCCTCGTAGGCGATCTTCACCCCGTGCTCGGCGGCGAGTTCGGCCAGGGCGCGGATCTGGCTGGCGAAGAGTTCGTCGTCGTCGATGGTCGCGGTGCCCACGTTGGAGCACAGCAGCATGGTGTCGATGCCCAGCCGGTTCATGAGCTTGAACTTGGCCTCGGCGCGCGCCAGGTTGGCCCGGAAGGTCGCCTCGTCCACGCCCTCGAAGTCGCGGAAGGGCTGGAAGAGGTCCAGGGTCAGCCCCAGGCGGTCGGCCAGGGCGCGGACTTCCTCCGGGGACATGGGCGAGACGGTGAGGTCTTGTTCGAAGACCTCGATGCCGTCGAAGCCGGCCTTGGCGCAGGCGAGCATCTTCTGCTCGAGGGTGCCGGAGATGCAGACGGTGGCGATGGAGGTGCGCATTAGAGGCCCGCCTCCAGCATGTCGAGCAGGTGGTTGCGCATCCGGGCGGTGTCCGGGGTGGTTCCCGTGATGATGCCAAAGGCGTCGACCGCCTGGCCCACGGCCATGTGCCCGCCGTCGAGGGTGCGGCAGCCCAGGGCCTTCGCCGCGGTGATCAGCTCCGTGTCCACCGGACGGTAGACCACGTCGGCCACCCAGTGTTCGGGCGTGAGCCCGGCAATGTCGAAGGGCAGCCCGGGGTGGTGGTGCATGCCCACGGGGCTGGCGTTGAGCACGCCGTTCACGCGCGGCAGCAGGGCCGGGACCTGGTCGAAGTCGCAGGCCAGGATGGTGCGGTCGGGGAACTGCATGGCCAGGGTCGCTGCGCGTTCGGCGGCGCGGGTGGCCTCGGGGTCCACCAGCAGCAACTCCTTGACCCCGGAGTCCAGCAGCGCGTAGGCCACCGCGGAGCCGGCCCCGCCGACACCCAGCTGCAGCACCGAATCCAGCGTGGCCCCGGGAAGTCCGTTGGCCAGGGCCCAGGAGAAACCGGAGGCGTCGGTGTTGTAGCCGTGGAACTTGCCGTCCTTGATGACTACCGTGTTCACCGCGCCGATGGCGCGGGCCTCTTCGCTGATGTCGTCGAGGTGCTCGAGCACCAGCTGCTTGCAGGGGTGTGTGATGTTGAAGGCGTTGAATCCCAGCATTGCCCCGGCACGCAACAGCTCACCGACCTCGGTGGCGTCCTTGCCGATCTCGGCCAGGTCGATGGGGCGGTAGAGGTAGCGCATTCCGTGGGCGTCAGCCTCGGCCTCGTGCATAGGCGGGGTCAGCGATGGCATGACCCCGTCCCCGATGAGGCCTACAAGGTACGACTGCGTGCTGGTGCTCATGAATGTTCCAGTCCTTGAGATTTTTCGCGTGAGGATTGTCTTGGATGTGATTTAGCTCTACTCTAATGGTTGTACGCAATTCGTACAACTGTACGCTTTGCGCACACAGACCTCGCAGACACGTTGAGTTCCCCCTCAATTATCCCGTCATACCTAGGAGTACCCGATGCCAAACACCGACAACCAACCGGCGCAAGACGCGCCCGGCACCGGGGGCAGGACGCCGGTCAAAGCGGCCCTGGCCAGCTTCATGGGCAGCGCCGTGGAATACTACGACTTCTTCATCTTCGGCTCCGCCGCGGCCCTGATCTTCCCGCACGTGTTCTTCCCCGACGCGGGCGCCAATGCCGCCGTCATGTCCCTGGCGACCTTCGGGTTCGCCTACGTCGCGCGCCCCATCGGCGCGGTCATCCTGGGCCACTTCGGCGACCGCATCGGGCGGCAAAAGGTCCTGATGTTCACCCTGGTGCTCATGGGAGCGGCGACCTTCATGATCGGCTGCCTGCCCACCTTCGACCAGGTCGGCTGGCTGGCCCCGGCCCTGCTGGTGCTCGCGCGCCTGTTGCAGGGACTCTCCGCCGCCGGCGAGCAGGCAGGCGCCTCCTCGCTGACCCTGGAACACGCGCCGGATGACCGCCGCTCCTTCTTCACCTCCTGGACGCTGACCGGCACCCAGGGCGGCCAGATCCTCGCCGCACTGATCTTCATTCCCGTGGTTGCGATGCCCGACGAGTTCAAGTTCGGCATCGGCTGGCGCATCCCGTTCTGGCTCTCCGCGGTGGTCGTCATCGTCACCTTCTTCATCCGCCGTTCGCTGCACGAGACCCCGGAGTTCGAGGAAGCCAAGAAGAACAACGAGATCGCCAAGCTGCCCCTGGGCGTGCTGATCCGCTTCCACTGGCGCGACGTGCTGCGCGTGGTCTTCTGCGCCTTCATCGCCGCGGTCTCCACCGTCTACGGCACCCTGGCCATTTCCTACGGCAAGAACATCGGCCACATCGATGCGTCGATCACCCTGTGGCTGGTGGTGGCCGGCAACGTCGGCGCCCTGTTCACCCAACCGTTCTTCGGCAAGCTGGCGGACAAGATCGGCCGCAAGCCGGTGTTCATCTACGGTGCCCTGGGGTCGGCCGCGTTCATGCCGTTCTACCTGCGCTCCATGGAAACCAGCAACACCGTGTTGCAGTTCGCGCTCTCGCTGCTGGTCTTCTCCTGCGCCTACGCGGCGGCCAATGCCGTCTGGCCGTCCTTCTACGCCGAGATGTTCTCCTCCCAGGTCCGCTTCTCCGGCCTGGCCATCGGCACCCAGCTTGGCTTCCTGATGGCAGGCTTCGCCCCGTCAATCGTCGCTGCCCTCGGCGGCCTGCAGCCCGGCGGCTGGGTGGTCATCAGCATCTTCACCGTCGTGATCGCGCTGATCGCCTCGGTCTCCGCACTGACCGCTAAGGAAACCTACAAGGTGCCCACGCACCTTTTGGGCCGCACGGCTCACAAGGTCGAGAGCGCTTCGGGCGCCCACCTGCAGTAATCCCGGAAAATGACCGAGGCCCCGGGGCTTCCCGATAAGCGGGAGGCGCCGGGGCCTTGGCGTGCCGGCAGGCAATCAGGAGCGCAGCACGGCCACGGCGAAGGCGCGCTCGATCTCGACGGCACGGCCTCTGTTGCCGTTTTCAAGGACCGCCATGCGGAACTCCTTGGTGATGGCGTCGTACCGATCGCCGAGCCTGTTGAAGTCGCCGTCCTCGATCCTGCGCCCGTCGTGGTGGACGTACTCCAGCAGGCGCATGCCCTTGTTGGTGCGGGCCACGAGGGTTTTCCTCGTCGCGTCCCCGGGCCCGGCGGCCGCCATGAGGGCGAGCATCGTGGCGTCGTAGACGACCTTGTCCCGCGCGGAATTGCGGGCGCGCTTGACCAGGTGCGCCCACAGCTTCGCGGGATCCTTGGCCACGCGCAGCGCGGCGGCCGTGGCAACCAGCTTCTTGCCCTGGGCCTTGAGCAGGCCGAGGTCCATGAGCATCAACCGGAAGTCATGGATGCCGTGCAGGTGCACCTCGGTCTTGCCGCCGAATTGCACGAAGTCCTCGTGCTCCCAGCCGATCCCCGCGATCACCTCCGGGATCACGGACGGTGACAGGTAGCCGGCCGCGGTCAGCGGCAGGCCCGCGCCATCGCAGGCGTTGATCCACCACAGGATCGAGCCCATGGCGCGTGGCGCCTCGAAAGGCATGACCGGGACCGCAGGTGCGGCGAACACGGGGAGCCCCGGCGCACCGGCCTCCGGCTTATGTCGCCCCGGTCCTCGGCATTCGCCGTACCGGGGCGACATAATGGCAGCCATGGACACTCCGCGCGGACCGTTGCTGCCGACAGGCGAGGGAACGGCGCACGTCGCACGCCTCAACCCGTCGGCGGCGCTGCGCGAGCTCGTGGTCCACTACTGGCTGCCCACGTGGCAGATTCCGGCGGGGGCCAGCCACGAACAGCGGATCCTCTCCTATCCCGGCTGCAACCTTGCCATCGAGGACGGCATCGGGACGCTCTATGGACCGGTCACGCGGTTGTCGACCAAGCGGCTTTCGGGTTCCGGCCGCGCGTTCGGGGTGCTGTTGCGGCCGGGCACCGGTGCGCTGCTCAGCACGATTCCCGTCCCGGAGCTGGTTGACGGCTCGGTCGCTGCCAGCAATTGCGGCCTGGACTGTGCGGAACACATCCAAGCGGCCCTGTACGCGGAAGGAACCACCGAACAACAACATGGGGCGGCCATCAAGATCTTCGAGGACTGGCTGGCCCAGCGGCTCCCGGATGGGCTGGATGAAGAAGGACTGCTGCTGAACCGGATCTGTGCGGACATTGAATCCACGCCCGGGCTCCAGCGCGTTGCGCAGCTCTGTGAGCGCTGGCAGATCGGCGAGCGCAGCCTGCAACGGCTGGTGCGAACGCGCATGGGCATCACCCCGAAGTGGCTGTTGCAACGCCACCGCCTCCAGGAGGCTGCACAGCTGATGGGCCGGGGCGCGGGCCCGAACCTGGCGCGCCTGGCCCATGCGCTGGGCTATGCAGACCAGGCGCATTTCACCCGGGATTTCGCCTCCGTCACCGGGATGAGCCCCGGCGAATACGTGCGGCAGGTCCAGGCCGGTCCCGCCAGCAACTGAGAGATGCGCCGGGCCTATTCCGTGCCCGTGGCATTGAAGGTCTCAAGCCAGGCGGCGACCCGGCGTTCTGATTCCTCCCGGGAAAGATCCTCCACACGCGTCATCACGTTCCAGCGCCGCCCGAACGGATCCACGAAGGTGGCAAATCGGTCCCCGGACACAAAATCGGCCGGTTGCTCCACCGCGGTGGCTCCGTGTTCCAGCCCCTTCGCAAAGGCCGCATCAACGTCCTCGACGTAGATGGCGATGGAATTGTTCGTGTGCTGGGCATCGGCCGCGACCAGCCCGTATCCCGGCTGCGGGTCCGAGAGCTGCAGGACGCCATTGCCGAAGTCGAGCTCGGCATGCGAGACCGTGGCGCTGCCGTCCTCCCGCGGGGCACCGGGCAGCACGGAGAGCACGGTGGCGCCGAAGACGTCGCGGTAAAACTCGATGGCCTTGTGCGCCGGGTCAACGACGATGAACGGCGTCAGCGCCGTGTAGCCGTGCGGCACTCCATGGGTCGTATGCTCGCCGGTTGCGCCCTGGGTTGTTGGTTCCTTGGTCATGGTCAGCATCCTTTATTCGGAGTGGATGGTTGGTTGTCCTTCCATTGAACGCCCCGCATGCGCTCGGGGTCTTGAAGGAATCCGACACCCCTGTGTGCAGACCCGGATCTTGCTCCGGCCCGAAACCCGCAGCCACTCCCCGCAGCGACACATCTTCGTGTTCCGGATCACTGGCATGGAAGAATCCGATCAACTGCCCAACGAAGGACCATCTGCCGTGACCATGACCCAACCGAACCTCCAACGCACGGCCAGCGGCAACGCCGCCTGGATCGTGGTGGTGGTTGCGGGCATCAGCGCTGCGCTGCATATCTGGAAGCTTCCCGCCGCGCTCCCTCTGATCCAGGAAGACCTGGGCCTGTCCCTGCTTGCCGCCGGGGTGTTGTTGGGCATCGTGCAAGTGGCCGGCTTGGTCGGCGGCCTGGCGGTGTCGTTGTTGGCCGAGGTCATCGGCGAGCGCCGGACCCTGCTGTTGGGGCTGCTATTCCTGAGTGCCGGTTCGATCTTTGGCGCCCTGTCGATCGGCCCGAACACCCTGCTGGCCTCGCGGGCCGTCGAGGGTGTCGGGTTCATCGTCGCCACCGTGGTCGGGCCGGGCCTGATCCGCCGCCATGCACCGTTTCGCCGGGTAAACATGGCCGTCGGCTGCTGGAGCGCCTACCAGGGCACGGCCACCTTCGTGGGCCTGATCGCGAGCGCCTACTTCCTGCAGGTTGGCACATGGCAGATGTGGTGGTGGGTCATGGCCGCGATCACGCTGATCCCGATCCCGCTGGTGTTGCGCATGGTTCCCAGGGACCACCCCGCCGGTACCGGCGGAGCCAAGGCGGCAGCCGGACGAATCGGCATCACCGCCCGATCCTCCAAGGTGTGGATCGCCGGGTTGGTCTTCGGGTGCTACACGGTCCAGTGGATGGCCGTGGTGGGATTCCTGCCCACGCTCTACGGGGACAGCGGCCTCAGCGGCACACACGCCGGGATCCTGTCGGCCATTGTCGGCGGGCTCAACGGCATCGGTGCCATCGTCACCGGCATACTGCTGCAGCGCGGCGCCCCGGCCCGTGCCCTGTTGTTCCTGTCCTTCGTGTTGATGGCCGCAGCCGGCATGCTCACGTTCGCCATTGACTGGTCGCCGGTTCCCGGCGGCCTGGCCTGGCAGGTCGCCTGTGTCGGGTTCTTCTCCCTGTCCGGGGCAATGATCCCGGCGACCATGACGCGGATGGCCGTGGACCTGGCGCCGGAGGGCGGTTCAGCCCCGGCGGCCATGGGATTGATGCAGCAGATCTACAACGTCGGAAACTTCACCGGCCCGATGATCGTGGCATGGCTGGCCATGAGCACCGGCGGCTGGTCATCCACCTGGTGGATGACCAGTGGCTTCGCCGTCCTGGGCATCGTCCTGTCCGCGGTCCTGGTCCGGCGGCGAAGTGGCATGCATTTCTCCCACGCCTAGATCCGCATCGTCCCCACAGGCCACCCATGCCTGCCAGTCGACCTTCGGCCCGAGGGCAACCGCTTGCTACCCCTTGACGGCTCCGCCCATGAGCCCGGAGATGAACTGCTTCTGGAAGAGCAGGAAGACGATGAGCAGCGGCAGCGTTGCCAGCAACGAACCGAGCATCAGCCCCGAGTAATCGACGCGGGAGAGCCCCACCATGGTGTTCAGTGCCACCGGCAATGTGTACTTCTCCTCGCTGTTGAGCATCAGCAGTGGCCAGATGAAGGAGTTCCATTGGCTGATGAAGGTGTAGATCACCAGGGCGGCAAGCTGCGGCCGGGCCACCGGCAGCACGATCCGGTAGAACGTCCTGATCTCGCTGGCACCGTCGATCCGCGCCGATTCGATCAGGCTATCGGGGAAATCGAGGAAGGCCTGGCGCATCAGGAAAATGCCAAACGCGTTGGCCAGGAACGGCAGGATCAGCGCTTGGAAGCTGTTGATCCACCCGACGCTGGCCATCATCTGGAACAGCGGTACCAGCAGCACCTGCCCGGGAATCATCATGGTCAGCAGAACACCGCCAAGCATGAGGCCCCGCCCGCGGAACCGGTACTTGGCCAACCCGTACCCGCACATCGCGCTGACGATGCAGGAGAAGACTGTGTAGAGCACGGCCACCAGCACGCTGTTGAGCATGACCCGTGCAAAGCCGGTCTCGGCCTGTAGCCGGGAAAGGTTGTTCCACAGCTCGCCCCCGGGCAGGAGGGGCATGGGCGTGGAAAATATCTCTGCGGTGGTGTGCGTCGAGGCGATGACCATCCACAGGAACGGGACCAGGCTCACCGCAGCGCCAAGCGCCAACAGCACGTAGAGCGGGGAACGGCGGAGGGTCTGCATCACGATTTTTCCCTCATGATTCGGAATTGGATGAGCGAGATGACGGCAATGATGGCCACGACCAGCCAGGCGATCGCCGAGGCGTAGCCGAAGTCGAATTGCTGGAAGCCAACCTTGTACAGGTACAGCACCGGGGTCAGGGTCGCGTTGTTGGGGCCTCCCCCGGTCAGGATGAAGTTCTCGTCGAAGAGCTGCAGCGCGCCGATGGTCGAGGTGATGCTGCTGAACAGGATCACCGGGCGCAGCTGCGGCACGACGATCCTGGAGAACACCGCCCAGCGCCCGGCCCCGTCGATCCGTGCCGCCTCGTATTGCTCCGCCGGAATCGCCTGCAGGCCAGCCAGGATGATGATCATGTTGTAGCCGGTCCAGCGCCAGGTGATGGAGGCGATCAGCGCCACCCGAGCCCAGCCCTCGGAATTGAGCCAGTCGATCGGGTCCATCCCGATCATTCCCAGCATCTGGTTCGCCGCTCCCCCGTCGGTGGCCAGCATGACCCGGAAGACCAGCGAGTAGGCCACCAGCGTGGTCACCGCGGGCAGGAAGTAAATGGCCCGGAACCCTGTCCGGAAACGAACCCAGCTTTGGTTCAGGACGTAGGCCAGCCCGATCGCGATGCAAACCATCAGCGGCACCTGGATCATCAGGACCAAGAAGACGTTGAAGAGGCTTTGGGCCACGAGCGGATCGTCGAACAGGCGCTGGTACTGGGCCAGCCCTACCCAGCTGGTTTCCCCGCCGGAGATCGTCTGGAAGCTCTGGATGAACGAGGAAACCAACGGGTAGATGAAGAACAGGGCGAACAGGGCGAGCGCGGGCAGGATGAAGACGTAGCCGGGACGATGGCGGCGGGAGGCCCGCCGTGCCGCCTCGCTTGCTACCGCGCGAGCCGTGGAGCGGCCCTCCTTCGGTGTGGAGGGCCGCATCAGCGTGGCGGTCATGATTACTGCGCGATCTTGCGGTCGGTGGCGGTGGCGATCTGCTCGGCGGCGGACTTCAGCTCGGTGGCAGGGTCTGCGTCGTTGAGCACGGTGGAGACGACCGCGTTGGCCACGATATCCCCGGCCTTGGCGCTGTCGGCGTTGGTGGTTCCGGCGGGGATCTTGGCCGTTTGCTCGGCGAAAAGCTGATAGACCTTCTCGCCGCCGAAGTACTCCTGCGGTTCGGCGAAGAGCGGGTCGGTGAAGGCCGGCAGGTAGGACGGGAACAAGCCCTCGTCCTTCATCATCGAGACCTGGCTGTCCTTGTTGGCCAGCACGTATTTGACGAATGATCCGGCCAGTTCGGGGTTCTTTGCCTGGGTGGGAACGGCCAGCGTCGAGCCGCCGTTGTTGGAGGTGGTTCCGCCTCCAGGGGTGAACGCCGGCAGCGGAAGCACGCCGTACTTCCCGGAAAGCTCGGGGGCTTCTCCGGTCAGGGTGCCGATCCACCAGACTGCCTCGGGGTTGACTGCCGACTTGCCGTCTTTGGCAGCCGTGACTTGCCCATCCCAGCCCTTGACGTTGTGAATCAGGCCCTTCTCGTTCATGGTCTTCATCAGGGTCAGTGCCTGCACTGCTTCAGGTGAGTTCAAGTCGATGTCTCCTGCGGTGTTGAAAATGCCCTTGCCCTGTTGTTGAAGCAGCATGGAGAAGATTCCGCCGCCAGACAGGTCGGTGGAGATCAGCGTGTGGCCGGTCTTCTTCTTGATGGCTTCGCCGGCAGTAACCAGTTCGTCCCAGGTCTTGATCGAGGCCGGATCAATGCCGACCTCGGCGAAGTAGTCGGTGCGAACGAACAATCCGACGGTTCCCGAGTCCCATGGCAGGGACAACAGGCGCCCGTCCTTGTCCGAAGAAGCCGCGATCTTCGAGGGATCGAAGTCCTTGCTGGCATTGTCGATCAGCGGCGCCAGGTCGGTGAAACCCTTGGGAAACTGCGCGATGTAGGCCGGCATCCGGTCGGTTTCGACGGTGACGACGTCGGGCAGCCCGCTGTTGGCCTGCAGGGAAACCGACATCTTGTCGTAGGCGTTGTCATATCCGATGTCCACGACCTTGACGGTGGTGCCCGGATGTTCGGACGAGTAGGAGGTGGCCAGCCGCTTCAGTGCAGTTGCGGCGACATCCCAGCTCCACACTGTGATCTCGCCCGACACGTCCGCGTCCGGCTTGAGCGTCGCGCCGCTCTGCGCGGGGACCCCGCCGCCGGCGCAGCCCGTCAACAGGGCGAGGGCTATGGCTGGTACGGCCAGCTTCATGGGCTTGAACATTGTGGAGCTCCTTGTCGTCGCTAAGACCTCGATGATGGACGAAACTGTACACAGTATTCAGAACATTTGGGATAACTTTCGAACTTTTTCCATCAAGACCAAACAAAATGACGTGAAGCATCCCTCGATCCGCACCCCCGCAACGGCGCTGCCCGCGACGGCCGACCCGCCCAAAAGGCGATCTGGATCACAATTGACTCTTATGCCAAATCCGCATAATGTGCACTGTATACAGAATTTCACCAAAGTTATCCCGTGCTTCTCCAGGAAATGCGTCGGGCCATGACAACAGCAGGAGGCGACATTCCATGCAAAATTCCACAGTTCACCCCTACATTCCCAACACGGTTCCTTCGGTCATCGAGGAAATGCTCGCGGTCACCGGGGCATCCAGCATCGAGGAATTCTACGAAGACATTCCCCGGAGACTGCGCGTCAAAGGCATGTTGAATCTGCCGGAGCCGTTCCTTGCCGAGGCCGAGCTGGAAGAACACGTCACCGGGCTGCTGAACAAGAACCGCAGCACCCGGGAGGTCATCAGCTTTCTGGGCGCCGGCGTTTACAACCACTACGTTCCGTCCGTCGTGGACGAGGTCATCAACCGTAGCGAATTTCTCACCGCCTACGCGGGCGAACCATACGAGGACCACGGCCGCTTCCAGGCCCTGTTCGAGTACACCTCCATGATGGGCGAAATGCTCAACATGGACGTGGTCAACGTGCCGACCTACGACGGCATGCAGGCCACCGCCACGGCGCTGGCCATGGCCGGACGCATCACCGGTCGCTCGAAAATCATCGTCGCCTCCGACACGAACACCGACTTGGTCTCCAAGGTCACCGACTACGTGCGCAGCCACACCGAGCTCGTGTTCGTGCCCACGGTCAACGGCCTAGTAGACACCGCAGCACTTGCAGCAGCGGTCGACGCCCAGACCTCGGCAGTTTGGATCCAGACCCCCAGCTTCCACGGAGTGCTGGAGACCTCCGGCCAAGCCATTGCCGATCTGGCGCACGAGGCCGGCGCGCTGCTGGTCGTGGGCACCGACCCGATCGCCTACGGCAGCCTCACTCCCCCGGCCGACTGGGGAGCGGACATCGTCTGCGGTGACATCCAGTCCCTGGGCATCCACCAGTGGTTCGGCGGCGGCCGCGGCGGCTTCATCGCCGTGCACGACGACCCGAAGTTCGTCATGGAGATGCCGTCGCGCCTCTTCGGCCTGGCCAGCACTTCCGTCGAGGGCGAGTACGGCTTCGGCGACGTGGCCTGGGACCGCACTTCCTTCGCCCTGCGCGAAGAAGGCAAGGAATGGGTGGGCACCGCCGCCGCACTCTGGGGCATCGCCGCCGGCGTCTACCTGGCCTCGATGGGCCCGAACGGCATGTCAGACCTGGGCAACACCGTCCTGGCACGCACCGCCTACGCCCAGCAGCAGCTCGCCGCCATCGATGGCGTGGCACTGGGCGACTCGGCCGCGCATTTCCGCGAATTCGTGCTCGACCTCTCGGCCTCCGGAAAGACCGCCGCCGAGGTCGCGACGGCCCTGCGCGCACGCGACATCGAGCCGGGCGTGGTCATCGGCGAACACAATCTGCTGGTCTGCGTCACCGAACGCATCACCACGGCCCACATCGATTCCCTGGCCTCAGCCCTCACCGATTTCCTGAAGGAGAAGTAACCATGGCCCTTCCAGTCAGCCCCAAGCCAGCCCACCGCCGGTTCCACCAGGCCCGTTGGGATGAGCCGATCATCTTTGAACTCAGCACCCCGGGCGAGCGCGGCATCCTGGTGTCGCAGGCCGAGCCGCCAGCCGTCCAGGCCCTGGCCGGCATCGAGAACCAACTGTCCTCGCTGCGCCGCTCCAGCGCCCCCGCGCTTCCCGAGCTTGCCCAGATGCGCGTGGTGCGCCACTACCTGCGCATCAGCCAGGAGAACCTGGGTGCCGACTTCAACGTCGACATCGGTCAGGGAACCTGCACCATGAAGTACAGCCCCAAGGTCAACGAGACGATCATCCGCACCCCGAAGCTCGCCGAACTGCACCCGATGCAGGACGAGGCCTCGCTGCAGGGCGTGCTGGAGATCTTCTGGCGCACCGAGCAGGCGATCGCCGAGATCTCCGGCATGCACTCGGTGAGCCTGCAGACCCAGGGCGGCTCCGCTGCGATCTGGGCCAACATCTCCATGATCCGCGCCTTCCACGAGTCCAACGGCGAGGGCCAGGTGCGCGACGAGGTCATCACCACGATCTTCTCCCACCCGTCCAACGCCGCCTGCGCCAAGGCAGCCGGCTACAAGGTCATCACCCTGATGCCGGACGCCAACGGCTACCCGGACATCGAGGCGCTGCGCGCCGCGGTTTCCCCGCGCACCGCCGCCTTGATGATCACCAACCCGGAAGACACCGGGATCTACAACGACAAGATCCGCGAATTCGTGCAGATCATCCACGAGGCCGGCGGCCTGGCCGCCTACGACCAGGCCAATGCCAACGGCATCCTGGGGATCACCCGCGCCTCGGACGCCGGGTTCGACCTGTGCCACTTCAACCTGCACAAGACCTTCTCCACCCCGCACGCCAGCGGCGGGCCGGGTGCCGGCGCCAGCGCCGTCTCTGAACGCCTTGCCCCGTTCTTACCCAACCCGCGCATCGAAAAGACCGATGCGGGTTTCACCGTGAACTACAACGGTGAGAAGTCGATCGGCAAAGTCGCGCCGTTCTTCGGCGTTGCCCCGAATGTGGTCCGCGCCTATGCCTGGATCATGGCGCTGGGGGCCTCGGGCCTGCGCCAGGTCGCGGAAATCGCCGTGCTGAACAACAACTACTTGTTGGCTTTGGTCCGGCAAATCCCCGGCGCCAGCGCACCGTACGCCGAGGGCAAGCACCGCATCGAACAGGTCCGCTATTCGTGGCAGGAATTGTTTGAGGACACCGGCATCACCTCCGAGGAAATCGGCATCCGGATGAGCGATTACGGCATGCACTACTGGACGAGCCATCACCCATACCTGGTGCCGCAGCCGTTCACCCTGGAACCGACCGAGTCGTACTCCAAAACCGAAATCGACGAGTATGTCGCGGCGCTGGCACAGGTCGCCACCGAGGCCCGGGAGAACCCCGAGCTGGTGCGTTCGGCCCCGCACAACCAAACCGTGCACCAGATCGACCACGATGACCTGGATGATCCGGAACGCTGGGCCATCACGTGGCGCTCCTACCGGAAGAAGTACTTCACCGACGCCGATGCACGGTTGGCTGAAGAACCGATCTCGGTGGGCTAACCCGCCATATCACTAACCAATGGGGTCGTCGCCGGGATCACCGGCGAGGGCCCCATTTGTTTGCGCCGATTCCGACCGGCGACCGAGACAAAAAGTCCCGCCGTGCGAAGCCTGGCTTCCCACGGCGGGACTTTTTGCGCCTGCTCCGATTAGGCGATGCCGCCACCGTCGACAACCAGTGCCGTCCCGGTGACGTAGCTGCTGGCGTCGCTGGCCAGCCACACGACGGCCTCGGCGATTTCCTCCGGAGTGCCCATGCGCTTAAGCGGGCGGTCGTTGGACTCCTCGAGGAAGCTGGCTTCGGCCTGGGAAAGCTGGCGGGCCTCCTCGCGCAGCATCGGAGTGTTGGTGTCGCCGGGGTTCACCGAATTAACACGAATATTGTCCGGGCCGTGGTCGATGGCCAGGGCGCGGGTCATGTTCACCACCGCGGCTTTGGAGGTGCAATAGGACAGCGCGTCGCCGCCGCCCTTGAGGCCCCAGCCCGAACCGGTGTTGACGATCGCTCCGCCGCCGGCCTCGATCATCAGCGGGACGACGTACTTGCACAGCAGGAAGGGTCCGCGCACGTTCACGCCCATCACCTGGTCCCACTGCTCAAGGGTGGTGTCGATAACGTTGGCGCGGCGGATGATGCCCGCGTTGTTGAACAGCACGTTGACCGTCCCGAATTCGGCTGCCGCGGCGGCGACGCCGCGCTGCACATCCTCGTCGGATGCCACGTTGACCGACAGGCCCAATGCCTTCACGCCGAGTGCCGACGCCTCGGCGGCCACGGCCAGCGCGGCTTCCTCGTTGATGTCGAAGATGGCGACGTTGGCGCCCTCGGCGGCCATGGCCAGTGCAGTGGCCCGGCCGATGCCGGATCCGCCGCCGGTGATGATGGCTGACTTGTCCTTCAAACGCATGTACTGCTCCTTGGTGTGTATTAGGCGGAGACGAGTCCATCAGCAGTGTTGCTGATGGGGTAGATTACTTCGGCATTCGGTCCCGTGAAGACCTTGGCAAAGCCACATAGGGTGGCATCAATCTCGGGATGACCCGAATCAACCCAGAGCGGTCGCCCGCCCAAGGAGATGATCTTGGAGGGCGTGGCCACGATCTTCAGCTCGCTGCGCCGCAGCAAGCGGTAGTCGATCTGTTGGTTGCCGCGCCCGATAACGAATCCCTGCTGCCCCAGCGGGGTGACCACGACCGTGGCGCCCTCGTCCGGGATCAGGTTGTTGAGCGATTCCGCGTCCACGTCCTGGGCCACGAGTTGTCCGTTGCACACCACGTCCACGCCCAGCCGTGTCAGCGCCAGACCCAAGGCATGGCCAATGGCCAACGTCGTTCCGCCTGGGCCAAGCACGTAGTAGCGGTCAGGAAGCATGATGGCGGCAAAGGCCCTGCCCAGGGAAAGGACCGCGTTGGCATCTGAAGCGGGACTGGCGGCCTTGCGCGGTTGAAGCCGGCGAGAGTCCTCCGGCACCCGCAGCGCACCGTACAAGCTTGGGTTTGCGGAGCCACGGCGCAATTCCTCCTCGTCGATGTCCACCACTTCTCGCTCGACTGTTGGCCTCTCGCTGGAGGACAGCCAGCCGGCAGCCAGCCTTCCGGTCTCTGCGGGCGTCATTCCGAAGACGGCCGAATAGATCTTCACCCCGGCCGGTATACCCAGGACCGGAACCGTGGAACCTACCGCATCCATGACATCACGCGCGGTGCCGTCTCCGCCGGCAAAAAGCAGGAGATCCACGCCGGCTTCGACCAATCGGCGGGCCATCAATTTTGTGTCGGATGATGTTGTGGATCCGGGAAGCACGTTGCCGGCAGCCACCGTCTCATGGGCGATGTCACAACCCAGCGCGTCGGCGCCCATTTCAGTTGCGCCCGCCAGGATTCTCAACGGGGTCCCCGATCCCGCAAGGCTTTCGCGCAGGTGTTGAATCGCGAGACGGGCGCGTTCCGGCGCCAGTGAGTTGATGCCTGCGGCCCGCGCCAACTCCCGGATATCTCCGGCGTCGCTTCCCTTTTGGGCGGTGGGCCCGCCAAGGCCGGCCACGGGATTGACGATCAGGCCAATACATATACTCACTTGAGGACTTCCTCTCACATTTCTGTATACAGTATACTGAGCCCAGCCCCGAGTACAATAGTTATTCCGGGAACCGCACGTCATCAACCTAGAATCAGGGGGCGGCAGTGGCCATCCAGCGTCAATCACTACGCGAACAGATAGAAACCGAAATCATGAACCGCGTTGGCGCGGGTGAGTTCGACATGGGCGAGAGCATCAATGAAGTAACGCTCTCCTCCGAACTCGGCGTCAGCCGCACCCCGTTGCGAGAGGCTCTCATCTCACTCGCCCAACAGGGCGTCATTACCCGGGTTTCCGGCAAGGGCTTCCGGTGGGCCCCCATCAGCGAGAGGGACTACACCGAGGCCGTGCAGATTATCGCGGCCCTCGAATGCCTTGCGCTGGACCTCAGTCCGACATCGGACCTGGTGGCCATAGCCCCGAAGGTCCTTGATATGGCCAATTCCTTCACCGCCACGGAGGCCCCCGCCCAGGAAGTCGACAGCCATGACGACGTTTTCCACGCGCTGCTAACTTCCAGGTGCCCCAACCGGCGCTTGATCGAGACCATCGCCTCCCACAAGGTGGCCTTGCGGAGATATGAGAAATTCTTCGTCAGCGCCACCGACCGCATTGAACGCGCGGCCACCGAACACTCGACCATTGCCCAGGCACTCATCGACCAGGACCTTCCGGCAGCGCGGGCGGCCCTGAGTGCCAACTGGCTCAACAGCACTTCCCGGATCGCCAAGGCGTTGGCCAACAAGGAAAGTGCCAAAGCCGCGAGCTAACCCACGCCCGGCCAATCCGCGCCCCAATCCACCCGCTCCGGAGGGCGGAATGGGGCGCGGCTTTTTCATGTCCCAAGCCAGACCCTCGAGACTTCAAGTCACCACGCAAATGCCGCATCCCGCCATTTGAATAATGGAGCACAAAAAGTCTTGAACGCACAATGTATGCCGTATACAGTACAACGTATTCGATGCACAGAAGCTTCGAGTGGTGAATACTCAACGCATGATGGGGGTCATATGACGTTCACGGTGTATGAAAATGCCGTTTTCCACACCCTGGATCCGAAGAACCCCACGGCTTCTTCCTTGGTCACGAGCGAGGGGCAGATCCGCTTCTTGGGAACCGTCGAAGCTGCCCGGAAATTTGCCCCGCGGGCACATCGCGTCGATCTGGGCGGAGCCCATGCGATGCCAGGATTCGCCGACAGTCACATCCACACCGCCCAACTGGCGCTGCGCCAAGCGGAAGTCGACCTCTCCCCCGCCACCTCGAGTACCGCTGTCGTCGCACTGGTCGCAGAGCACATCGCACAACTCGAACCCGGCGATACCACCAGTTGGATCTTCGGCGGACGCTGGAACCACCATGGGTGGACCCACCCGGAACTTCCGGGCCGCCGGGAACTGGACGCCGTGACGGGGTCTCACCCCACCGCATTGCACCACGCCGACTTGCACACCTATTGGCTGAACTCCGCGGCACTGGGCTACCTCGGCATTGACGCCGCAACCGCCGATCCGGCCGGCGGGACCATCGTCCGTGACGCATCGGGGGCCGTAACGGGAATCCTGCTGGAGGCAGCTGGATTCAACGCCGGTCGCGTCTTGGAGGAAGTCACGCGGGACGACCTGGCAACGCTGCTGCCTTCCACGCTACGCGCCCTGGTGCGCCAGGGCATCACGTCCATCCACGACATCGACGGTATGGATGCCTGGGACGCTTTCTCGGATCTCCACGAACGGCGTGCGTTGCCCCTGCGGGTCAACAAGATCATGCCCGTCGCGGTGCTTGATCGGATCATTGAACAGGGCGTGCGCACCGGGCAGGGGGATAAATGGCTGCGCCGCGGCGGTGTGAAGATCTTTTCCGACGGCTCCCTCTCCTCCGGCACCTGCCTCATGCATGCACCCTACGGCCATTCCAGCTCCGAGGGCCTGGCCGTGACGGCGCCCGAGGAGCTGAACCGTCTGGTCAAGCTCGCCAACCATAACGGATTGACCGCCGCGGTCCATGCCATTGGCGATCGCGCGGTCTCCAACGCCTTGGATGCCTTCGAACAGGCGGCGGGAAACCACCCCTCGATGCCGGCCGGCAGCAACAGGATCGAACACGTCCAGCACATTGCCCGCCGCGACCTGCCCCGGCTCGCCGCCAGCGGCGCATTGGCCTGCATGCAGCCCGCCTCCTGCACCTCGGATATCGAGCTGGTCAATTCCCTCCTCGGAGACCACGACGTGCTCTCCTACGCCTGGGCCAGCATCCTGAACGCGGGAGGAGCCGTGTCCTTCAGTTCCGATGCACCGGTGGAGGAAACCAATCCCTTCCATGGCCTCCACGCCGGGACCACCCGCCAGCGGCCCGACGGCTTCCCGGCCGGCGGCTGGCAGCCAGAGGAAATCCTCACCCGTCCGCAGGCCCTGCATGCGGCAGCAACCTCCCACGCTCTGGCCACCGGCGAGGGGCACCTCAAGGGAACCCTGGAAACCGGAAAGTTGGCGGATTTCATCGTCGTGGACAGGGACCCCACGACCTGCCCACCCCATGATCTTCACTCGACATACACACTAATGACAGTCATCGACGGCCGCATCCACTGGTCCGACTAACGCAAGGAGAAACCCATGAAATCGTTCAAACGAGGAATCCTGTTTGCTGTTCTCACCATCGGTTCAGTGGCCCTCACTGGTTGCGGCGGCCAATCGCTTGCCGAAACCCCCGCGTCCTCGGGAGCCGCGGCGGCAGGTGCCTTCAAGAACGAGGCGCCCTCCGGTGACCTCGCAGCCTCCTACATCGCGGCGGTCGGCATCGATCCCGAACTTTCGGCCCGGGTGCCGGCCGCCATCAAGTCGGAGGGCCTGAAGATCGCCGCGGCAGAAGGTTACCCGCCCATGGAAATGTTCGATGCCGACGGCAAGACCATGGTCGGCGTGGACATGTCCCTTGCCCGCGCCATGGGCAACCTTCTGGGCGTCGAGGCCAAGATAAGCAATTCGGATGTATCGGGCATGATGCCCGGGGTTGTCTCGGGCCGGTTCGACGTGTTGATGTCAGGATTCAACGACACCGCCGAACGCCGGGAAAAGGTCTCATTCGTCGACTACGCCAAGTCCTCGGGCTCGATCATGGTCGCCAAAGGCAATCCCCAGGGCGTGAAATCCCCGGCGGACCTCTGCGGCGAGACCATGGCCGTGCTCGATAACGGCTACTACATGCAGTTGGCCGAACAGTTCAGCAAGGACTGCGAGGCCAAGGACGAGAAGCCCATCAAGATCCTGGGCTTCGCCAACGACCCAGAGGCCCTACTGCAGGTGCAAAACGGCCGCGCCGCCGCGGGCCTGAATGACTACCCCGTGGCGGTCTTCCGCGCCAAGGAATCCAGCGGGGCGCTTGAGGCCATCGAGATCCCGGGCAACTCCCTGTTCGGCATCGCCATCGACCCGAAAAACGAGGAGCTGGTGAAACTGGTCCAGGACACCATGAACAAGCTCATCGAGAACGGCACTTACACCGAAATCCTCGGTGCTTGGGGCCTGGACCAGATGGCGCTGCCTGCGGCCACCATCAACCAGGGCAAGTAAGCCATGGTCGAGGAACAGGTCGCCGCACCGCTGAGTCGGGTGGAACAACCCGAGGCAGGAAACACCGTCAGGCTGCGCCACCCGGCACGCGTCGTCGTGGCATTGCTATGTCTCGCCGGCATCACTTGGTTCATCTGGGTGTTGGCCACCAATGACCACATCAGCTGGAAAGACGTCCTGTATTACCTGACGTTCCCCAAGATTCTGGACGGTGTGCTCGTCACCATCCAGCTTTCCATCCTGGCCACCATCATGGGCCTGGCCATTGGCGTGGCCCTGGCCATCATGAAACTCTCGGCCAATCCCGTTGCCGTGTGGATCAGCAATCTCTACATCTGGTTCTTCCGTGGCACCCCGGTGCTGGTGCAGTTGATCTTCTGGTTCAACTTGGCCTTCTTGTTCCCACAGCTGGTCATCAAGATCCCCTTCACGACCATCGGATACATGTGGGACACCAACGTGGTCATGACCGGCTTCACCGCCGCAATGCTGGGACTAGGACTGAACCTGGGCGCCTATGCCGCTGAGACTGTGCGGGCCGGCATCCAGGCCGTCGACCCAGGGCAGGCCGAGGCCGCCGCATCAATCGGCATGACGCCGTTCAAGCGGATGTGGGTCGTGGTGCTTCCTCAGGCCACGCGCATCATCATCCCGCCGATCGGCAACGAATTCATTTCCATGCTCAAGACCACTTCGCTTGTCTACGTGGTTGCGGGCAACGATTTGATGACCAACGCCAGCCAGGTCTACAAGCAAAACGGAAAGATCATGGAACTGCTGATCGTTGCCAGCATCTGGTACATGGCCATGACAGTCATCGCCACGTATTTCCAGGGCAAGCTCGAAAAGAAGTTCGGCACCGCCGATCGACCCATCACCGGCAAACGTCGGAAGTTCTCCAAGCCGTACATTTCCCGCAACAACCTGGCCTTGCTCGGCCAGCGCCTGCGCACCGAACCGCTAAGGAGCACCCCATGAGCAGCATGGCGGCCCCAACATTGGAGACCGACACCGAAGTCCTGCTTCCGCTGGTCCTGGCCGAACAGGTCACCAAGAACTTCGGCACCCATGAGGTCCACTCCGGCATCGACTTCTCAGTCGAGTCGGGAGAAGTCGCCTGTATCATCGGCCCCTCGGGCTCGGGCAAGTCCACGTTCCTGCGCTGCCTCAATGCGCTTGAAAAGCCCAACGGCGGCCGCATCAGGATCGACGGTGAAGACGTGGGATACAACTACCGCAAGGGCAAATTCCACGAATGGAACTCCGCCGAGTACGCCAAGTTCCGTCTCAATGTCGGCATGGTCTTCCAGCGCTTCAACCTTTTTGCCAACATGACGGCCCTCGAAAACATTGCCTGCGGCCCCGCCAGGGTCAAGGGCGAACCAAAGAAGCTCGCCTTGGCCCGCGCCGAGGAGCTACTGGACCGAGTCGGCTTGGCTGGCCACGGCCATAAATACCCAATGAAGCTCTCTGGCGGCCAGCAGCAACGCGTCGCCATTGCCCGTTCCCTCGCCATGGACCCGCAGGTCATGCTGTTCGACGAACCGACCTCGGCGTTGGACCCGGAGCTGGTCGACGAGGTGCTAGAGGTCATGAAGTCCCTGGCCGTCGGCGGCATGACGATGGTGCTGGTGACCCACGAAATCGGATTTGCCCGCGAGGTCGCCGATTCGTTGGCCTTCATCGACGGCGGAGTCGTGGTCGAAAAGGGAAATCCCCGCGAGCTTATTGCCAACCCGCAACACGAAAGGACCCAGCAGTTCCTCTCCAAGGTGCTGTGAGCGATCATGAATACATCCACGACAAACCAGACCCGGGTGGTCCTGGTGACCGGAGCATCCTCCGGAATCGGCGAGGCCACCGCCCACCGCTTTGCGTCCTCCGGTGCAAGAGTAATCAACCTGGACAGGCAGCCACCGGCGAATATCGCCGAGGGCGTGGCGTGGCGTGAATGCGACGTCACGGATGCGGACATGGTTCGCACCGTGGTCGAGCAGATCGCCTCCGACGAAGGCCGCATCGATACCGCCATCGCCAACGCGGGCATCAGCACACGCCACGCCTTCCTCGAGATGAAGCCAGCAGACATCCGCCGATTGCTTGAGATCAACCTCTTCGGAGTGATCAACCTCTGGCAATCCGCGGGCCGGGTCATGTTCGAGGCAGGCTCCGGCACCCTGCTGGCCACGGCCTCCACGAACGGGTCCGCCGGGTATCCCTGGTATGCGGACTACAACGCTTCCAAGGCGGGGGTCCTGGCCTTGTGCCGCAGCGTGGCATTGGAACTCGCGCCACGAGTCCGCACCGCCTGCGTCAGCCCGGGTTACGTACTGACCCCGATGCAGCGCAGCGAATACACGAACGAAATGCTGACGGAAGTCAACGAACGAATCCCGATGCGCCGGCACGCCGATCCAACGGAGATTGCCGACGCGTTTCACTTCCTCGCCTCGGACCAGGCCCGATTCATCACGGGGCAACAGCTGATCGTCGACGGCGGGGAGCTGGCTGGCGGAACCGCTTCGGCCTACCGAACTCAGTAGACAGTCCGATTTGCTGAGGCCCTGCCAAGCTCAGTTGCCGCCCGGGCCAACCACCGCTACCCTTTCGTCGACGTCGGATGCGCCGAATCGATGTCGGACATGTGCAAATGCCTCGAGCCGTCGCCGGTATGGCTGCATGCATGTTGCCATACCCGGCGACGGCTTTTGCGCGTCCTTACGGAGATTTGAGCTTTAGCAGAATAGGAAGATTCGCGGGCCATCAAGCGGAAATCGACCGACTCGATCCTGCACTGGATTCTCCGCGCACGGTTCCCCGGGGTCGCCGCGACCCAATGGAACCCAGCACTCAATTTCGAACATCGGCGTCGACTCAAATGATTATTCACAAGACAGTTCCCGCCGAAGCGACCAGTAAAACCGTGACACCAAGCCGCCGGCTACGCGCCAGTAAGTTGCGGTCCGAAAATCACTTTCGAACAAAAACAAACAGCATGACACTTGACACGTCGCCATTGTTGTATACAGAATACAGTGTGTTGTTGTGGTGCTGCTCACTCTTGTTCATTGAAGCGGCTAGTCCGTTCCCGGTCACCGACCGACAGCAACTGTTCGTTTTCCATCGAAAGAGGTATTTGGCATGTGGCGTTCAGAGAACATTTCAAGAAGAAGCATCCTGGCCATCGGCGCGGCCGCCGTTTCGGCCGTAGCGCTGACCGCATGCAGCGGCAGTTCCGGGGCGCCGGCCCCGGCCGCGGGAGGTAACAGCTCGATTGTGTGGAGCACCTGGGGCACCCCGGACGAGCTCACCCGATTCAACGAATTCAACAAGCAGTTCATGGAACGCCACCCGGACATCAAGGTCAAACTTCAGCCAGTGGCCAGCTACGGGGAGTACCACTCCAAGCTCCTGGCTCAGCTGACCAGCAACACCGCACCCGACGTGTTCTACGTGGGCGACGACAAGCTCGGGCAGTTCGTCAGCTCGAAGCGACTCATGCCGCTGGACGAGATGATCGCCTCGCCTGCCAGCAAGACCAAGAAGGAGGACTTCTTCCCGGGCACCTTCGGTGCAGCCCAGCAGGACGGTGTGACCTACGCGGCCCCGAACGACGTGAACAACGATGCCCTCTGGTACGACAAGAAGGTCCTGGCCACGGCGGGCATCACAGAAGACCCGGCGACCCTCGCCGCCGATGGCAAATGGACCACCGAGAAGTACCTGGAAATGAACGACAAGATCGCAGCCGCGGGACTGACCGGATCCATGTTTTGGAACTACTGGGCCACTCACTACGGCTGGATCTCGGCGCAGGGCGGAACGGCCTACGACGCCTCGGGCACGTTCGTTGGCAACTCCGACCCCAAGACCTTGGCGGCGGTGGAGACATTGGGCAAGTACTTCCAGGACAAGAAGTTCATCGCCGCTGACACCCTGCCCGACGGTGCCGGCGCGGATAGCAAGTTCGTAACCCACAAGGCCGGCTTCTTCGCCCAGGGTCGCTACACCATCGGCACCCTGAAGGGAGCCGGGGTCGAGGCCGACTACGACGTCGTCGACTGGCCGACCCCGGACGGTAAGCCCGCCCCCACGGGCATCGCGGCCTCCTACTTGGCCGTAAACGCCGACACCAAGAACAAGGATGCGGCCTTCACCTTCTGGACCGAGTTCCTGAGCGCCGAAGGCCAGAATTTCCGCCTGACAGGCGGCGGCAACGCGGTCCCTTCCATCAAGGGCGCCGACGAAGTCGTGCTCGAGGACAACTACCCGGCCCACGCCCAGACTTTCCTGGACATGCGTGACATCGGCTTCGCCAACTACGCCACAGAAGCCGCCGTCCCCGCTCTGTCCACCGACATTTCCGATCTGTTCCTCGAGCTCTACCAAGGCAAGAACGACGCCCGCGGCACCCTGGACAAGGTTGCTGCACTGATCGAATCGAAGACCGGCAAATGAGTGCCTCACTCGCGGAGAAGCCAACGCGGGTGAGCGACAGGGCAACTCCGTCCAGCGATCCGGGGGGACTTCGCAAGGAGGCCTCCTGGCGCAAGCACGACCGCGCCTGGGGTTACGTCTTCATCGGCCCGCAGGTCATCGGCATGGCGCTATTCGTGCTCATCCCGTTTGCCGCGAGCCTTGTTCTGGCCTTCGCGTCGTGGGACGGGCTTACAGACCTGACTTGGGTCGGATTCAAAAATTTTGCCGACCAGCTGCAAGACCCGCTGCTGCTAAAGTCAATCGTCAACACCCTGTTGCTGGCCGTCATCACGGTGCCGGTGGGTCTGGGGCTGGCGATCGTGATCGCCGTGGCCTTGGAGAAGCTCAAGACCAGGACCCTGTACCTGATCCTGTTCTTTGCCCCGGTGGTGACAAGCACGGTGGCGGTTGCCATGATCTGGCAGCAGATGTTCCGCGCCGACGGAATCTTCAGCGCCACCATCGGGAAGGTCTTCGGCATCACCCCGCCGGACTGGTTGGGTGATCCGAAGCTGGCATTGCTTGCCGTCTGCATCGTGTCGATCTGGTCATCGCTGGGCTTGAACGTCATCATCTTCATGGCCGGGCTGCAGAACATCTCCCCTTCGGTCGTCGAGGCGGCACGCATCGACGGGGCCGGGGCGTTGAAGCTCTTCACCAAGATCCGTCTGCCGCTGCTCTCCCCGATCATCTTCTTCTCCTCGATCGTGGCGTTCATTTCCTCGCTGCAGACCTTTGACACGGTGTTCATCCTGACCCAGAACGCCGGACCGGACAATGCCACCCGAACCATCGTCTACCACATCTACGACCTGGGCTTCGGGCGTTTCGAGTTCGGCCCCTCCAGCGCCGCGGCGGTCATCCTGCTGGTCATGACGCTGATCATCACCGCCATCCAGTTCGGTGCCCAGAAGAAGTTCGTTCACTACGAGGATGATGCAGCATGAGCACCCTGGATCTCGACACCAAGCCGGCCACCGCGCAGACCGGGGAGCAACGGCTCAAGCAGGAGAAGCTGGCCTCCCTGGGCCTTTCCTCCGCGCTGCACCTGGTGCTCGTCATTGCCGGCCTGGCCATGGTCTTCCCGTTTCTGTGGATGATCGTCACCTCGCTCAAGGGGCTGCCGCAACTGCTGCAGGATCCGCTGAGCTTCTGGCCGGAGCCGTGGACGTTCTCCAATTTCGCCGACGCCTGGAATGCGGTGCCGTTCGGGCAGGCCTACCTCAACAGCCTCTACATCGCTGTCCTGTCGATTCTCGGCACCTTGATCACCGCCTCAATGGCGGGCTACGCATTCGCCAGAATCAAGTTCCGTGGTTCCAGGTCCATCTTCATCATCTTCCTGGCCACGCAGATGATCCCCTCACAGGTCACCCTGGTGCCCTTCTACCTACTCATGAGCAAGATGGGGTGGATCGATTCCCACCTGGCGCTGATCGTTCCGGCCATGATGGTCAACCCCTTCGCGGTGTTCTTGATGCGCCAGTTCGTTCTGGCCCTGCCCAAAGAACTCGAGGAGGCTGCCGTCATCGACGGGGCAAACCGCTGGCGCATCTTCTGGAGCGTCATCCTGCCCAACCTCAAGCCGGGCCTCGGCGTGCTGGTGATCATCACCGCGCTGAGTGTGTGGAATTCCTTCCTGTTCCCGCTCGTGCTGTTGAATTCCCCCGAGCTCTACACCGTGCCGTTGTTGCTGGCCAGCTTCACCAGCCAGTTTGGTTCGGTCAACTACGGCCTGGTCATGGCCGCATCGGCCATCGCCACCATCCCGATCCTCATTGCATTTGTAATCGGCCAGCGCCGCATCCTGAACAGCATGGCCGCATCCGGCCTGGGAGGAAAATAACCCATGTCACTGCCAATCGACACGCCAGTGGACACCGGAGCCCGGGCAAACCTCGAGGCCGCGGGCGGGCACTTGGACCTCATCCAGGCCCCGTTCACCCTGCCGCGTTCGCGCTTGATTCTCTTCGCGCAGGGCGAGGGCCTGCGCGTGTGCACCTCCGAATACGAAAAGCGGTTGACGGACTGCGTGGTCTTCGAAAACCTTTGGGCGAGCGATGCTCGGGGTGCCACCTTGGGTATCACCCGCGTACTGCCCCACCTCATCGAGTTCGGAGACGGTGCCCTCACCTTGACCTTTGCCGGCCCCTCGGGCCTGAGCATCGGCCTGGGGCCGTTCCATGAGGGGCCGGCGTCAATCCACTGGGAAACCCCCGATGGCCTGACACATTCGGTGGTTGTCGGCGCACAGCCCACCGGGGAACGATCTTCCGATTCAATCATATTTGCCGTCGAAACCGACCGCCGAGCCGAAGCGCTGGCCTCCGACCAACATGCGACCCACGTGTCCGCGACCGAGGCAGTCTGGCTTCATTGGTTTGCCAAGTGCCCGCCGGTCCGCGAGGACCTTCGGGACATGGTTGCCTTCTGTTGGTGGGTGCTGGGCGCGAACATCGTGGAAATGCCAGCCCTTGGTTCGGCCCGCGCGGTGGTTCCCTCAAAGATCGGCTATGTGGGTCTGTGGCAATGGGATGCGTATTTCATCGCCGTGGGCTTGCGCCATGGCGATCCGGAGCTGGCCCGTGAACAACTTTCCCTGGCATTCGGCTTCCCCGGAACCGAAGGACAACTCCCCGATGTGGTCCATGAGCTCGGTATCCTGGCCAACAGCGATGACTTGCCGGCTTCCGACCGCGAGACCCTGCGCCGCGCGGGATCCTCGATTGCCGACCCCGCCGCCCCGGTGCCGCTGACCAAGCCGCCATTGGCGGCTTGGGCACTGCGCAAGGTTCTCGAGGTCCAGCCCGCATCCGAGTTCGGCGGCGAAGACTGGGTGGATGCGCATCTGATAACCCTGCGCCGCTCGCAGGATTGGTGGTTTGCTGAATCTGACCTGGACGGGGACGGCATGCCCGAATACGGCCACCCGTATTCTTCGGGGCTCGATGACAGCCCGATCTTTGACGGGCCGCTTCCCACCACCTCGCCGGACCTGGGCGCCTACCTGATGCTGCAGGACCTTGAGTTGGCGGGATTCGCCGAACGCCTGGGTCATGATGGGGCGCAGGAATTGGCACGGGCCCACCGTGCCAGGGCCGCCTGCACCCAAGAGCTGCTCCTGGGGATGTGGGACGAGCAGTCAGGGTACTTCCGTGCCCGGGCTGCCGGGGAACCGGTGCCCAGTTACGCGGTGGTCAGCCTGATGCCGCTGCTGACAGGTTCTCTGCCTTCTTCCATCAAGGAGAGGATGCTCGGTGACTTGGATGATCCCGAAAAGTTCGGTACCCCGTGGTCAGTCCCCACCGTCGCCGCCAACGATGCGGACTTCTCGACCGAGCGCATGTGGCGCGGACCCGTGTGGATCAACACCAACTCACTGGTCATCGAGGGGCTTCGCAACTCGGGCGAGCCCGAACGCGCCCGCACACTGGCGGAGCAGACGGTGAAGCTGGTCATCCACGGCGGCGGGCCGCACGAGTACTTCAATCCCGCCACCGGGCAGAAGGCCAAGACGGCCACCACCGCGTTCGGCTGGTCCGCCGCCCTGTTCATCGACCTGGCGGTCCAGCTTTCGAACGACCACACCTGGTAGGTCCCCCGGAACGGGGACAGAACCATGACAGCGCCAGCCCCATTCCGGGCCGGCACACCGGAAGGGATCCGATCCCCCGGCCAAATACCTGGGCGGCAATTGTCGCCACAGAAAGGAACGGACATGCTCGAACCCCGGTCAATCAGGCTTGACGCCCTTGCCTACGGCGGGGACTACAACCCCGACCAGTGGTCGGAGGAGACCTGGCTGGACGATGCCCGGCTCATGGTTGAGGCCGGCGTCAACATAGTCAGCCTTCCGGTCTTCTCCTGGCCGCAGCTAGAGCCAACCCCGGGCGTGTACAACTGGGGTTGGCTGGACCGGGTCATCAAGGTGCTCTGGGATGCGGGGATCAAGGTAGACCTTGCAACGGCGACGGCCACCCCGCCGTCCTGGCTCATCCGCCAGCACCCGGAGATGTTGCCGCACAACGTGGACGGCCAGAGGCTGGAGTTCGGTTCGCGCCAGGCCTATTGCCCGAGCTCGCCGATCTGGCGCGAACACGTCGCCCGGATGACCCGGGCCATGGCCGAACGCTACGGCGAGCATCCGGCCCTGGCCCTTTGGCACGTGTCCAACGAGTACGGCGACCACGTTTCCCGGTGCTGGTGCCCTGCCTCCGCAGTGCATTTCAGGAGGTGGCTGCTCACGCGCTACGGCACGCTCGAGGGCCTGAACAACGCCTGGGGCGTGGGTGTATGGGGCCAGCGCTACACCCAGTGGGAACACATCGAGCCGCCGCGCACCGCAACCGGGCCCATAAACCCGACCCAGCTGCTGGACTTCGAGCGTTTCTCCTCGGACGCGCTGCTGGAGCTCTTCCAGGTGGAGATCGACGTCCTGCGCGAGGTCACCCCTGAGGTTGCCGTCACCACCAACTTCATGTCGCTGCTGCGCGACCTGAATTACTGGGACTTCGCCGCCGTCGAGGACCTGGTCACGGACGACGCCTACCCGGATCCGGCGGACCCCTTGGCCCACGTTTCGGCGGCACTGAACTACGGGTTGATGCGTTCACTGAAGGGTGGCCGGCCATGGTTACTGCTCGAACAGTCCGCAAGCGCGGTGAGCTGGCGCGACGTGAATGTACCCAAGGCCCCGGGCCAAATGCGCATCGATTCGATGCAGGCCATTGCCCACGGATCGGACGGGGCCATGTTCTTCCAATGGCGCCAGGCCAAGTTCGGCCAGGAAAAGTTCCACTCGGCGATGCTCGGGCACCGCGGGGAACAATCTCGCAGCTTCAAGGAAACCAAGGCCCTCGGCGCCGAACTCAAGAACCTTGAGCCGGTCCGTGGAACGCGGGTGCGTGCCTCAGTGGGTCTTGTCGTGGACTGGGATTCCTGGTGGGGTTCCTCCGCCACCGAGTCCTTGCCCTCCCAGCGGCTGAACTACGCGGCCCAGGCACGCGCCTGGAACGCTGCCTTTTTCCGCCTTGGGCATCCAGTGGACACGGTGCGCGCTACCGATTCCTTTGAGGGATACGACGTCATAGTGGTCCCGAATCTCTACATCGCCAGCAACAAGCAGGCGGCCGCGCTCACCTCGTTCGTCGAGCGCGGTGGCCAGCTGGTCGTCGGTCCGTTCAGTGGCGTTGTCGATGAGACCGAGAAGGTCCACACCGGAGGGGCCCCGGGCCCGCTGCGAGAACTCCTCGGCGTCGAGGTTGACGAGCACTGGCCGATTCCCGACGGCATCCACGAAAAGCTTGAGGTTGCCGGTGAAACGTTCACCATGTCCAACTGGAGCGAATGGCTAGAACTCCTGCAGGGAACCGAGGTTCTCGGTGCCCACACCACCGGCGAGCTGGCCGGACGCGCCGCCGTGACCCGGCGCATCGGATCAACCACGGGTGCCGCGTGGTACGTGGGTGTGGTTCCAGAGGCCGCCGGGTTGGACGCACTCTTCCGCCGGGTTCTTGACGCAGCGGGGCTTCCCTCACGCGCGGCTTCCGACACCACCCTTGAGGTCGTGACCCGCAGCGGAGAGGACACCGATTACACCTTCGTGCTGAACCACGGGACCGAGCCGCTGAAGGTTGCCGTCCCTCGGAATTCCGTCGACCTGTTGGGAACCGCGCATGCCGACGGCGTCATGATTTTGCCGCGCTACGGCGTTGCTGTCCTGGCATCGGCCAGGGCAGATTCTGTCCCGTTTATTCAAAGGGCCTGATACACATGCTTGATGCGGATAGCTAGTCGTTGAGCGGACGAGCCAACTTCGCTCGTTCGGTCATGGCCCCAGTCGATGCAGAATCTCCGATCCATAACGGAGATTCTGCATCGAATTGGGCCACCCATTGAGAAAGCAAGTCGTTCCAGGAAAACGCGACCGATGACGTTCCGTCCGGCCGTGTCGTCCTGGTGAACGGCCGCGAACGGTTGGTCAACTACGTGAGCCTAGACATCGTCGAATGGACACGGCACCCTGGGCTCACATAAATCGACCACCGCGTTTGGGCGCTTGAAAAGCTCGGGGTGCGTTCCGCGCGATCGCCTGAAAGTGCTCATGGTTTCCATAGGTCACATGAAATGCGATGCTTTTGCCCAGAAAATGCCCAGAATAGTTCCTTATTGTTTTAGATACCTCTTGAAGGTGCGAGTGATGAGAGCACCGGTCGGAAGAATTGCCCCCATAATCTTCCGGCCGGTGCTCACCCATTTAACCCACTAAGTCGCGCCCGATCGGCTTCCCTGCAAACAGGCGCAGCAACTTCGCGACAGAGCCGTTTCCACTGCCCGGGAAACAACCCTTGGGAATCGAGTGTGTTGGTGCAAGCATGTGCCCATGATTAAAGTGCATCCGCAAGCCAACCACTATGGCCTAGACACCTCCGAGCACACCCCGCTGCCTTCACCGGACCTCTTCGAAACGCACCCGCTTCTGGGCGAGATCTGGGGACGAGCACGATCCCTCCTCGCAGTGCGCGACAACGACGCCCACACGCTCTATTCCCTCTCCCTGGCCGCCGCACTGCTCGATCAACGGCCGCAGGCAGACCCCGGAGTGGTGCTGCCGGCGATGATGTTGCACGACATCGGCTGGTCGAAAGTGGAACCCGGACTGGTGCTTGCTGCCATTGCCCCCGGCGGTGGACGCCCGGACCTGATCTTGCAGCACGAACAGGAAGGTGCCCGGCTGTCCACGGAAATCCTCGAATCCCTCGGGGTGGATTCGCTGGTGATCGAACAGGTTGCCGCGATCATCGACGGCCATGACTCCCGCTCCCATGCCCTGAATCCCGACGACGAAATCGTCAAGGACGCGGACAAGCTGTGGCGTTTGACCCCGCACGGGTTGGACACCGTCATGGACTGGTTTGGCCTTCACCGCGGCCAGGCCCTGCGTCTGTGTGCCTCGCGGGTAATGGGCAAGCTCTTTACCCCCGAGGCCACCGTCATGGCCCACGGATTGATCGCCCTGGAGCAGGCGAACCTCTGGCCGAGGAGTCGGGAACTTCAGCCCAGCCGCTAGAGAAACCGTCGGCGCCTCCAGATTCTATCCACTCCCTTCCGAGGATGCTCGCCTACACTCAAGGAATGCGCGGCGGACAGGTGCCGCCGACGGAGAGGAGCCAGGTGATGGCCGGCGGAAACCGAGTGCCCGGGAGCACCGTGACCTCCAAGGTCCTTGCCATCATGGAAGTCTTTGAAACCTCGCGCAGGGCGCTGAGCCTCAGCGAAATCGCCGAGGCCTCGGGCGTTCCCCTCAGCACCACCCATCGACTGGTGGGTGAGCTGGTCGAGTGGGGCATGCTCAGCCGCGGGCCCAACGGCGGGATTCAATTGGGGCTGCGGCTCTGGGCCATTGCCCAGAACGCAGGCCGTCAGCTGCGCGACACTGCCCGCCCCTTCGTCCAGGACATGTTCTCCCTGACTGGCGAGACCAGCCAGCTTGCGGTCAGAGACGGCAACATGGCTCTGTACATCGACCGGGTGTACGGCTCCAAGCGGGTTCCGCGCGCCTCGCGGGTCGGCGGCCGACTGCCGCTGCATGCCACCGCGGTGGGCAAGGTGATCCTGGCATACTCCGAGGACTGGGTCACCGATGCGTACCTCAGCCACCCCTTGGCCAACGTCACCGGGCACACCCACGTCAATCCGACCCGCTTGCGTGCGGAACTGGCCCAGGTGCGGGAACAGGGATACGCAACGACCCAGGAAGAAGTCATCATCGGCTCATGCTCCATTGCCGTTCCGGTCTTCCACACCGGCCGGCTTGGCTGCTCGATCGGACTGGTGGTTTCCTCCGCCAATGCCGCCACCATGACCCGGCACCTGCCCGTGCTGAAAGGCATCTCCCAACGCATCGAGGCGGCCACGGCACACATCCCGCTGGAGACCCTGCTTGGCAGCATCACCGGCGGCACCCCGTTGCCCCCAGCGGAATCGCAGCCCTAAACCGCCTTCCACTGAGTGGGAAATATCCCATACCCTTTCGATGTGCCATGGGTAACACTTGAGTCAATGAATGTTGCGCCGCTCACACTGCGGCCGCAGCCCACCTTTTTCTCAAGGAGTTCGTTCCATGTCCAGCAGCAATGTTGCCTCCGGGGTTTGTCCCATGGGCCATGGCGCCACGGCACCGGCCGACCACCACGGTTATGAACCGTTCACCATGGAGAACCCGTTCCCCTCCTACTCGAACCTC
Organism: Paeniglutamicibacter sp. MACA_103; assembly: GCF_045798555.1. Lineage (NCBI taxonomy): Bacteria > Bacillati > Actinomycetota > Actinomycetes > Micrococcales > Micrococcaceae > Paeniglutamicibacter > Paeniglutamicibacter sp. MACA_103. The sequence goes on from NZ_JBIXLN010000014.1 coordinate 93,627, forward strand.
CGCAACGAACAACCCGTGATGTTCGACGAACGCGTCGGTCTCTACGTTGTCACCCGCTACGACGACGTCAAGGCCGTCTTCGAGGACTGGGAAACCTTCTCCTCGGAAAACGCGCAGGCCCCGGTCCGCAAGCGCGGCCCGCAGGCCACCAAGATCATGAATGACGGCGGCTTCACCACCTACTCCGGGCTCTCGGCCCGCCGCCCGCCCGAGCACACCCGCATCCGGGCCATTGCGCAGAAGGCCTTCACCCCGCGCCGCTTCAAGGCCCTGGAGCCTTCCATCCGCGCCAACGTCGTGTCCTCCATCGAGGAAATGCTGGCCCGCGAATCCGGCCAGGGCGACATCGTCAAGGACCTGGCCTATGCCATCCCGACCATCACTATCCTCACCCTCATCGGCGCCGACATCTCCCAGGTCGACACCTACAAGCGCTGGAGCGACTCCCGCGCGGCCATGACATGGGGAGACTTGAGCGACGAGGAGCAGGTCCCGCACGCCCACAACCTCGTGGATTACTGGGCCGAATGCCAGCGCCTCGTGGCCCACGCCCACGAATTCGGCGGAGACAACCTCACCGCCGACCTGGTCAAGGCCCAGTCCGAGGGCGCGGAAATCACCGACCACGAGATCGCATCGCTGCTCTACTCCCTGCTTTTCGCCGGCCACGAAACCACGACCACGCTGATCTCCAATTGCGTGCGCGTGCTGCTGGCCCACCGCGAGGCCTGGGAACAGGTCGTTCAAAACCCCAAGGCCATCCCCGCGGCGATCGACGAGGTTCTGCGCTACGCCGGGTCCATCGTCGGCTGGCGCCGCAAGGCACTGAAGGACACCGAGGTCGCCGGGGTCAAGATCCCGGCGGGCGCCGAGCTCCTGCTCTTGATGGGCGCGGCCAACCGCGACGAAGACCGCTTCGAGGACGCCGAGGCCTTCGACATCACCCGGGCTAACGCCCGCGAGCACCTCTCCTTCGGCTTCGGCATCCACTATTGCCTGGGCAACATGCTCGCCAAGCTGCAGGCCAAGATCGCCCTGGAGGAATTGACCGCCAGGATCCCGAGCCTTGAGCTACTGGACGGTGAGGGCATCGAGTTCCGCAAGAACCTCTCCTTCCGCGTCCCCGAATACGTCAACGTGAGCTGGAAGGAATCCCAGGCATGAGCAACAACGACTTCATCGAATTCTTCGACGGCGGTGCCGAGCCGAAGCTGGAAAACCTCGGAGGCAAGGGCGCCTCACTGGTCACCATGACCGCCGCGGGGATGCCGGTGCCTCCCGGCTTCGTCGTCACCACTGCCGCGTTCGACGCCTTCATGGACGGCGGCATCACTGCCGAAATCAACGCGCTGCTCACCGAGCTCGACCCCGAGGACGTCAAGGCGGTGGACGCGGCGAGCGCCTCGATCCGGCTGATGATCACCCAGCGCCCGGTGCCCGCTGCCCTGCGCGAAGTCACCCGCGACGCCTTCGCCGCGCTGCAGGCCAACTTCGCAGCGGAGGTGCCGTTGGCGGTGCGTTCCTCGGCCACCGCCGAGGACCTGCCCGACGCATCGTTCGCCGGGCAGCAAGACACCTACCTGTGGCTCAACGGCTACGACTCGGTCACCGAACACATCCGTGCCTGCTGGGCCTCGCTCTACACCTCGCGGGCCATCCTGTACCGGTTGAAGAACAACATCCCCGACGAGGGCCTGTCCATGGCCGTGGTCGTGCAGAAGATGGTCAACTCCGCGGCCTCGGGCGTGGCCATGACCCTGGATCCCACCAATGGCGACCGCTCCAAGATCACCATCGATGCCTCCTATGGGGTCGGCGAAATGGTCGTCTCGGGCACCGTCACCCCGGACAACATCCAGCTGGACAAAGTCACCTTGGCCGTCATCACCGAACATATCGGAGCCAAGCACGCCGAGTTGATCCCGGATCCGGCCACCAATTCCCTGGTGGAGGTCGAGGTCAGCGAGGAGCGCCGCGCGGTGCGGTGCCTCTCCGACGCCGACCTGGCGCTGGTCGCGCAGCTGGCCAAGCGCGCCGAGAAGCACTACGGCTGCCCGCAGGACATCGAGTGGGCGCTGGATGCGGATTTGCCCGCAGGCGAAAACCTATTGCTGCTCCAGTCCCGACCGGAGACCGTGCACTCCTCCAAGGCCACCGTCAAGCCGACCGGAGGCGGGTACGCCTCGTCCCTGGGCTTGGGCTCCGGCTCGGGCTTCAATTTCTCCTCCATCACTTCCTCACTGATGAACACCGCTTCCTAGTACATCCATCCTTTTCATCGCTTCTCCCAACTCCGCAGCAACTTCTGAAAGGCATCCACCACCATGAGCATGAAATCCTTTCCCAAGCCTTCCGATCTCCAGGTTCCCCCGGGCGCCGAGGGCTGGGAGGAGCTCTACCCGTACTACCTGGTCTTCCAGGACGCCCTCAAGAAGGAGGAAGACGAGAAGTTCTGGTTCTGCGACTCGCAGCACTGGCCCACCGTCTTCAAGCCGTTTGAGACCATCGGCGGGGAATTCGCCGTCAAGTGCCTGGGCCAGTACAACGCCCGCCACCTGATGATCCCCAACGCCAACGGCATCGATTTCCGCATCCACCTGGGCTACCTCTATATGTCCCCGCTGCCGGTGCCCGACGAGCAGATCGCCGCACGCGTCCCGGACTTCGAGGCCCGCATCGGGCACTACTTCGCCAACTGGGAAGAGCTGCTGAAGGCCTGGCACGTGAAGGTCAAGGGGACCATTGCCGAAATGGAAACCCTCACCTTCAATGCCCTGCCCGACCAGGTGCCGATGGAAGACATCCTCTCCGGCAAGGCCAAGGACGGCTCCGAAGTGCTGCTGGAAAACTACGACCGGCTGATCCAGCTCTGCTACCAAAACTGGCAGTACCACTTCGAGTTCCTGAACCTGGGCTACATCGCCTACCTGGACTTCTTCAACTTCTGCAAGGAAGTCTTCCCCAACATCCCCGACCAGTCGATCGCCACCATGGTCCAGGGCGTGGACATGGAATTGTTCAAGCCCGACGACGAGCTCAAGGAGCTTGCCGCACTGGCCGTGGAGCTGGATCTTACCGGTGCGTTCTCAAACACTGATGACCCCGCGGCCACGCTGGCGGCCATTGCGGCGTCACCCACCGGGGAGCGCTGGCTGGCACGCTGGGAGGAAGCCAAGGACCCGTGGTTCAACTTCACCATCGGCAACGGCTTCTACGGGCACGACAAGTACTGGATCGAACACCAGGAGATCCCGCTCGGCTTCATCGCCGACTACATCCACCGCCTGCAGGGCGGGGCCAACATCCTGCGCCCCACCGAGAAGCTGATCGCGGAGAAGGACCGCATCGTCGAGGAGTACCGGGACCTGTTGGACCCCGAGGTCCGGGAGATCTTCGATGCCAAGCGCACCCTGGCCGCCACCGCCTACCCGTACGTGGAGAACCACAACTTCTACATCGAGCACTGGACCATGGGCGTGTTCTGGCGCAAGGTGCGCGAGCTGAGCCGCATGCTCCACGCCCAGGGCCTGTGGAACGAGCCCGAGGACATGCTCTATCTGGGCCGCAACGAGGTCCGCGACGTGCTCTTCGACCTGGTCACCTCCTGGGGCGTCGGCTCCGGCGCGCCGATCGGCAACGTGGTGTGGCCGGCGGAAATTGAGCGCCGCCGCGGCATCGTCGACGCCCTGAAGACCGCCCGCCCGGCCCCGGCGCTGAACACCCCGCCCGCAGCCATCACCGAACCGTTCACCCGGATGCTCTGGGGCATCACCACCGAGCAGGTCCAGCAGTGGCTGGCCGGCGACGAGGAAGGCGAGTCGGGCGTGCTCAAGGGCATGGCGGCCTCCCCGGGCCTGGTCGAGGGCGTGGCCCGCGTCGTCATGCACGCCGATGACCTCTCGGACGTGCAGGCCGGCGAGATCCTGGTCGCCCCGATCACCGCCCCGAGCTGGGGACCGATCTTCGGCAAGATCAAGGCCACCGTCACCGACATCGGCGGGATGATGAGCCACGCGGCCATTGTCTGCCGCGAGTACGGGCTCCCGGCCGTCACCGGAACCGGAAACGCCTCCACCACCATCCGCACCGGCCAGATGCTGCGCGTGGATGGCACCAAGGGCACCGTGGAAATCCTTGAGGAGTCGCCCGTGGTCACCGGACCCGGGGCACACTCCCACACGCACGTCTAGGACCGCTCCCCCCTAGCGGTCCTAGACATCCGAAGGTGGGCGGGGG